>CASDJM010000030.1 GCA_949280815.1 uncultured Clostridia bacterium
TAATACTACAAATTTTTTATAAAAGTTTGTTTCACATCATTGACACATATACATAAAATTCACAAATTTACCAAATCAACAATTGACAAACATTTTTAATTGTGATAAAATCAAACATACGCGGTAAAGCGAGGCAGAAAGCCAACACGAAATTTGTGTTGTCTTTTTATGTCCCAGTTAAAAATAATTGTTATTGGTCTAACCCAACTTATAGCAATTCACAAAAAGAAAAAGGAGGAAGAAAGAATATGGAAAAAGAAGAAAACATACTAGGAACAGAAAAAATAGGAAAATTAATCAGAAAATTCTCAATTCCTTGTATCATATCATTATTAGTAAACTCACTTTATAACATTGTAGACCAAATCTTCATTGGGCAAGGAGTAGGCTATTTAGGAAATGGAGCAACCAATGTTGTATTTCCATTAGTCATGATTTGTTTAGCGTTTTCCTTAATGCTAGGAGATGGTTCGTCCAGTTATTTAAGTTTAAAATTAGGGGAAAAGAAAAAAGAAGAAGCAGCTAAAGGAGTAGGAAATGGAATTCTACTATCAGCAATTGTAGCAGTTCTTTTATGTGCTATTAACTTAATCTTTTTACCACAACTATTAAATTTATTTGGTTGTACAGATAATCTAAGAGAGTATGCCATGCAATATGGAAAAATAATTAGCATAGGATTACCTTTTATGATGATAGGAACAGCTTTAAACTCTATTATTAGAGCAGATGGTAGTCCTAAATATGCAATGACAACTATGGTATTAGGAGCTGTTTTAAATACAATTTTAGACCCAATTTTTATCTTTGTTTTTAAAATGGGAGTAGAGGGAGCAGCGATTGCGACCATATTTAGTCAATTTATTACATTTGTTTTAAATGCATGTTATATTAAGAAATTTAAATCAATCACATTAAATAAAGAAGCATTTCAATTAAAATTAAACATAGCCAAAAAAGTATCAGCTTTAGGAATTAGTAGTTTTATTACGCAAATGAGTTTTGTAGTTGTTATGGCATTTGAAAATAATTTATTAGCGAAATATGGAGCAGAATCTAAATTTGGTTCTGAAATACCAATTACGGTATTAGGAATTGTTATGAAAATTAGTCAAATCTTGAATAGTATTATCATAGGTATTGCAGCAGGAACGCAGCCAATATTTGGCTATAACTATGGAGCTAGAAGATTTGATCGAGTAAAATCAGCTTTAAAGATTGTATTAGGACTAAGTGTTCTAATTAGTACATTTGCGTTTCTATTATTCCAAACCATACCAGACAAATTAATCTCAATTTTTGGTAGTGGAGATGAAAATTATATGGAATTTGCTTGTTTAGCGTTTAGAACTTATCTTTTATTATGTATTTGTAATGGAGTACAAATTCCATCAGGAATTTTCTTCCAAGCAATTGGAAAAAGTATCAAAAGTGCTATTTTATCTTTATCAAGACAAATCTTATTCTTGATACCAGCATTAGTTATCTTAGGTAGCACGTTCGGTATTATGGGAGTTTTATCAGCAGGGCCAGTGGCAGACGGATTAGCTTTTATAGTAGCAAGCATTTTATTATTTTCAGAACTAAAACATCTAAAACAAGGAAACAATAAGAGTCAAGCATTGAAAGATGATACAAGTACAGATAACCAATTAGAACAACAAGTTATCATTACGGTTTCAAGAGAATATGGTTCAGGAGGAAGATATATTGGTAAGTTAATTGCTGATACATTAGGAATTAAATTTTATGACAAAGACTTTATTGCAGAAATAGCAAAGGAAACAGGTTTATCGGAAGAATATATCGAAAACAATGAACAAAAAAGAAATAGTTTGGCTGGGCTAAATAATGGTTATTATTCTGGATTAAATAATGCAGATGAGTTGTTTATTAAAGAATCAGAGTTAATTAAGAAAGTAGCAGATCAGGAATCTTGCGTTATTATTGGTAGATGTGCTGATTTTATTTTACAAGATAGAAAAAATATTATTAAAGTATTTGTATACAGTAATATGGAAGATAGAGTAAAAAGAGCAACGGAGATTTATGGATTGAATCGAACAAAAGCAGAGAAGGAAATCAAGAGAATTGATAAGTTAAGGGCAAATCACTATAAATATTATACCGAAAAAGATTGGCATAATCCTACGAATTATGATATTTGTATTAATAGTGACACTTTAGGAGTTGATAAATCAGCTGAGCTAATTTGTGAAATAATCAAGAACAAAGGCGATATGATTAAAATATAAAATTGTAACACAATTGTAATACAAATGAAATAAAAACAATTTTCCTTGAAGGAGTAAGGTTAGAAAAATCTTACTTCTTTTTTGTTGCAATTGCAACAAAATCTTTTGTTTTTTATGATATAATTTTTTTATCAAATTTACAAATTGGCTTTCCAAATGTTGCTTATCGTATTTTTTACACCTTGTGTGTTGCAACCTTTTAAAATAATGTTAGTAGGTTGTTCCAATCGCACTCGCTTTCGCTCGTTTGGTCGCTTACGTGGTGCTACAAAATACGATAAGCAACATTTGGAAAACAATTCATAATTTGGAAGAGGAAAGTAATAAAACGAAAGGGGAAATAGCAAATGAAAATTATAAAAAGAGATGGAACAATAGTAGATTATGATCCAGAGAAAATAAGAGTTGCCATACAAAAAGCAAACAATGAAGTAATCAGAAAAGATAAGATTTCGAAGGAACAAATTAAAGAAATTGTGCAATATATTGAAGAATTAAATAAGCCAAGAATGTTAGTAGAAGATATACAAGACATCATAGAAGAAAAGTTGATGGAATTTGGAAAATATCCATTGGCTAAAAAGTACATCACCTATCGTTATACAAGAGAATTAGTTAGAAAAGCTAATACTACAGACCAATCAATTAAAGAATTAATTGAGGGAGAAAGTGAATATTGGAACAATGAAAATTCTAACAAAAATGCAAAAGTAGTTACGACACAAAGAGATTATTTAGCAGGAATTACCAGTACTGATATCACAAGAAGATTTTTGTTATCAGAAGATATCGTAAAAGCACATGACGAAGGAATCATTCATTTTCATGATGCTGACTATTTTGCACAAAATGCTTTACACAACTGTGAATTAATCAATTTAGAGGACATGTTACAAAATGGAACGATTATCAATGGGGTTATGATAGAAAAGCCACATCGATTTGTTACAGCAGCTACCATAGCTACACAAATTATATTAGCAGTAACCAGTTCTAGTTATGGGGGAGCAACCGTAACATTAAGTCATTTAGCTCCTTTTGTTAGAGATAGTTTTAATAAATACAAAAAGAGATATGAAGAAAGAGGATTCGATAAAAAGACTTGTGAAAAGTATGCAAAACAAGATACGAAAAGAGAAATAGCAGATGGGGTACAAACTTTTAATTATCAAGTAAATTCTATGACTAATACCAACGGACAAGCACCATTCTTATCTGTTTGTATGTATTTAGGAGAAACCGAAGAATATAAAGAAGAATTGGCTATGATTATAGAAGAATTCCTAAATCAAAGAATTTTAGGTTTCAAAAATGAAAAAGGAATTTATATTACACCAGCTTTTCCAAAACTTCTTTATGTGTTAGAGGAAGATAATATAAAAGAAGATAGCAAATATTGGTATTTAACAGAATTAGCAGCGAAATGTACTGCTAAGAGAATGGTTCCAGATTATATATCTGAAAAGAAAATGAAAGAATTAAAAATTGATAAAGATGGCAATGGAAATTGCTATCCTTGCATGGGATGTCGTTCTTTCTTAACACCTTGGACAACAGAGGGAAATCCTTCCAAAGCGAAAAACTATAAAGAAGGAGAGTCTAAATATTATGGAAGATTTAATCAAGGTGTGGTAACGATTAATTTAGTCGATGTTGCTTTATCTTCTGACCGAGATATAGATACCTTCTGGAAAATCTATGAGGAAAGATTGGAATTGTGTCATAAAGCATTACAAGCGAGACATCAAAGATTAGCAAAAGCAACCAGCGATATCGCACCAATCTTATGGCAACATGGTGCATTAGCAAGATTAGAAAAAGGGGAGAGCATCCATAAATTATTACATGATGGTTATTCGACCATTTCTCTAGGATATGCTGGATTGTATGAATGTGTGAAATATATGACAGGTCACAGTCATACCGACAATGGCGAAGGAAAAGAGTTTGGCTTACAAGTAATGCAAAAAATGAATGATAAGTGCAAAGAGTGGAAAGAAAAAGAAAATATGGATTATAGTGTTTATGGTACACCAATTGAATCCACTACTTATAAATTTGCAAAATGCTTGAAAGAGAGATTTGGCGTTATTAAAGATATTACAGATAAAGATTATATTACCAATTCTTATCATGTACCAGTGTTTGAAGAGATTGACGCATTTTCTAAATTGAAACTAGAGAGCGAATTTCAACAATTGAGCCCAGGTGGTGCGATTTCGTATATTGAAACACCAAATCTACAGAATAATTTGGAGTCTGTTCTACAGGTAATTCGATTTATTTATGATAATATTATGTATGCAGAGTTGAATACAAAGTCTGATTATTGCCAAGAGTGTGGGTTTGATGGAGAGATTTTGATTGATGATGATTTGGAATGGTATTGCCCAAATTGTGGTAATCGAAATCATGATACTTTGAATGTGGCAAGGAGAACTTGTGGCTATATCGGAAGTAATTTCTGGAATAAGGGTAGGACTCAGGAGATTAAGGAAAGGGTTCTTCATATTGATAATAAAGATGATGAATAAATAGGTTAAGACTAAAGATAATAAATTTGAAAATGCTCGTTCAAGCTAATTATCGTAGAGATTCTAAATCAATTTTATGGCACCCTTCCACGTCAAGCGTGAACACTTTCCATAAAATTGATAAAGAATTTCTATCTCAATTACTTTCAATTCGCTTTTTTTCAAATTTATTATTTTTCGTTTAACAATGTGTTGAAAGGGAGAGGAAATGAAATGAGATATAATAAAATTAGAAAGATGGATATTGCAGATGGACCAGGTGTAAGGGTATCGATTTTTATGCAAGGCTGTGCTTTTAATTGTAAAGAGTGTTTCAATCCAGAGACACATGATTTTAATGGTGGTAAAGAATTTACAGAGGATACCATTAAGAGAGTGTTAGAATTATGCGAAAATGAAAATATAGCAGGTTTATCTATTTTAGGTGGAGAACCAATGCATCCTAAAAATATAGAGGCAACGACTCAGCTTGCAAAGGCTTTTAAGGCGAAGTTCCCAAATAAGACAATATGGTTGTGGTCAGGTTTTTTATTTGATAAAGATTTGAAGAATCAAGAAGTTTTAAAATATATTGATGTTCTAGTGGATGGTCAATATGTAGATAGTTTAAGAGACCCAAAACTTAAGTATTGTGGTTCTTCTAATCAAAGGGTGATTGATGTTCAAAAAAGTTTGAAAGAGAATAAGGTTGTTTTAGTGGACTAAAAATTTAAGCAAGTAGTTAATTGTTAATGGCTACTTGTTTTTGTAATATATATATTTTTTGTTTCCACATATTTTTAGTCAACTATTGTAATTTTCTTCCAATCTTGTTATAATAGACATACAAAATAACCAGAAAGGAGCTGATTTATTATGTCTGAAGCACAAATCCAAACAATCAAAGATGTGATTAAAATGACGCCAAGACTTAATGTAGAGTGTCTAAATTCAATAAGAACTTTAATGGAAAAAGCAATTGAATCTGAACTTTTAAGATTAGAGCCTAATGTCATCTTAGAAAATATGGATATTACTGAAAAAGTAATGTATTTAGACTATTTAATAGAAAGCAAAGATACCAAAGAGAAAGAATTAAAAAATGCAGTATCTTTTGAAGAAATGCTAAAAAGAGAGGGGTTGACTTATGATGATTTACAAGATAAAGATTAGACCAAAAGCCCTCAAATTTATTGAGAAACAAGATAAAATTCAAAGGCTTAGAATTTATAAAGCAATTTATAACTTGCCAAAAGGCGATGTAAAGAGGCTGGTAGGATATAAAAATGAATATAGACTCCGCATTCGGAGATTATCGAATTATTTACGAATTAAATCAAAATGAGTTGATTATTTTAGTGACAAAAGCAGATAATAGAGGACAGATTTACAGATAAATTTTTAAATTCTTTAAAAGTGAACTCTAAAAATTTTTAAGTCAAGAGTTTAACTATTTCCAAACATATGGCAGTGTAGACATCATTAAGGAATATGATGTTAAATTATTAAATTCAAATAGATTACTATAAGAAAAGCGCTAGATTTTACAATGCAAACATTAGAATATTTATATTTTGCAGACAAATACAAAGATAGAAAACAAGCTTTAATAAATCGAATGGAACAAGAAAAATATTTATTGAAGCTATCGAAGTTAATGGATTGGATAGAAAATAATAAACCCTACTCATATGATGCGTTTCTTAGATGATAGCTACAAAAATTAGTAGAGTCTAAGAATTTCTAAGCAATTACCATTGCATTTAAATTCTTAAAACTCTTTTTTATATTCTAGGAAAGTTATCTTGTCATTTTATTTTCTCTATTTAGTACTTTACTAATTTGAATCGGTTTTATTTCTGAAAAAGGAGCAATAAAATTTTCTACAAAATCTTCATATTCTGGACATTCCTCAGAAATTGCATTTCCTTTATACAGAACTAATTTCTCATTTCCATCTTTATCTATTTCAGTTACAAAAGTTGGAGTTTTATCTGCGGTTTCTAATCGTTCAAAATAATTGGGATCTCTATCTTCTGTGCCTATCACCGCTTCTACACCAGTCCCCTGTGTTATACTTGTACCAGAAAAATCAATCAAAGTATAAAGTCTATAATTTTTATTGGCTTTTTGGTGTTTGGTTACAATACAAGCCTCATATCCATTATCTGTTAGTCTTAAAATATTACCAATATAATTTCCCTTAAAATCTTTCAATATATTATTACTTTCATCAGACAAATAATTAGCCAAACTAGAATAATACCAAATATTAAACTGGGGAGATGAAAATCCTTGTTTTTCTTGTTCATCATAAGACAAATTTTCAAGTTCTATACATTTTTCTATTGAGACATCTATACCTGTTTTCTCTTTAAACCATTTCATGTGCTGTTGGAAGTCATCCATAGCTTCTTGATAGGCAAATAAATCTTTTTCTAAAGTCGCACATTCCCAAGGAAATAAACTTCCACCACGTTTACTACAATCTGTTTCGTCAACTACACATGATGCTACATATCTTTTTAATTTTGGAGTTTTTTCATCTTTTGAAAAGTGTGTGATTGATTGAAATGCTACATCTTCCCACGTTTCTAATTCTTGCTCAGTTACGGAAGCACCTACAACTTTACCATTTCTTTGAGTTATATAAATTTTTTTAGTGCCATCTTCATTATTTTTTTGAAATTCAAAAATATCATCTTTAATAAGGTTACCGTTGTTTATACTATTATAAATTATATGCATTATTTTTTCAGTCCCATTAGGACTATCATAAAAACTTGTTTTTTGGTCAATATCTCCAGAAGGGGTTAGTGAAAAAGAAACATAACCAATTTGAGCTTTATCATTATTAAATATTCTTATTTTATGGTTAGTATTTTTTCTGTTAGTATATTTACTAGTTTTTTCAAAAATTGACGTGATTTCTTCATCACTAGTAATTTCAATATCTATTGGCATAGAAACTTCTTCTGCTGGTAAGTATGTCATATATTCACCTAAGCCATATTTTTCTAATTCTTCAAAAGTTTCGGCTTTTTTATAAAAGGAAACCATTTTTCCTTTATGATTGGTATCAGATTTTTTACTTGGATCTGTTTTAAATTGTTTGTTTTTCCCCACATTTACTTTGACAGAATAGGGAACAATTTGATTAAATTCATCAAAAAAGCTCATAATTAATCTCTCCTCTTTAATTTACTGTCTTTTGTGAACTTAATCTAATCTCTTTTGAATATTTTAATTATATAGAGGTAAAGTACATTTGTCAAGGATTTTGGCTGTTTTCATAAAATTCACATAAAATTAGCATAGTACTTTCTTTTTTTAACTTTTTATGATATAGTAATCATAAGATAAAACAAACAGCAAAAAGTTCAATAAAATTAGTGAAATCAAGGAAAAGAGGGAAAAGAATGATATTAGATAAAATCAATGAATTAAAAGATTTAAAAACGCTATCATTACCAGAAATGGAAGAATTGGCAGGAGAAATAAGAAAAGCTATCCTAAATAGAGTAAGCAAAATAGGAGGACATGTGGGACCAAACTTAGGAATCGTAGAAGCGACGATTGCCATGCATTATGTATTTAATTCTCCCATTGACAAAATCGTATTTGATGTATCACATCAATGTTACCCACATAAAATTCTTACAGGAAGAAAAAACGGATTTTTAAACCAAGAGGAATTTCATAAAGTTTCAGGCTATACTAATCCAGCTGAAAGTGAACACGATATTTTTACAGTAGGACACACTTCAACTTCTGTTAGTTTAGCATGTGGTTTAGCAAAAGCAAGAGATTTAAAAAATGAAACAGGAAATATAATAGCAGTGATAGGAGATGGTTCACTTTCAGGAGGAGAAGCTTTTGAAGGATTGGACAATGCAGCAGAATTAAATAGCAATTTTATTGTGATTGTAAATGATAATGATATGAGCATAGCTCCTAATTATGGAGGAATCTATAAAAATTTAAAACTACTAAGAGATACCGAAGGAAAAGCCGAATGTAATTTATTTAAAGCTTTAGGATTGGATTATTATTATGTTAAAAATGGAAATAATATACAAGAATTAATACAAGCTTTTGAAAAAGTAAAAGATATTAATCATCCAATTGTAGTACATATAAGAACGTTGAAAGGAAAAGGTTTAGACTATGCAGAGACAAACAAAGAAGCTTGGCATTGGAGCATTCCTTTTGAACTAGAAAGTGGTAATAAAAAAATTGATAGTAATACTAATAGTCAAACTTATCAAGAAGTAACCAATAAATATTTACTAAAGAAAGCGAAAGAAGATAAAAAAGTGATGGTTATAACACCAGCTACACCAGGTGTTTTAGGATTTACGCCAGAAATTAGAAGAGAACTTGGTACACAATTTATCGATGTAGGAATTGCAGAAGAACATGCAATTGCCTATGCTTCTGGATTAGCGAAGAATGGAGCAAAACCTGTTATTGCAATAAGTAGTTCTTTTATACAAAGAACTTATGACCAATTATCACAAGATTTAGCGATGAATAATAGTGGAGCTGTCATTTTAGTTTATCGAAATGGCATTTCTGCTACTGATATGACACATCTTGGAGGATTTGACATTCCACTAATCAGCAATATACCAAATCTTATTTATCTGGCACCAACATGTGAAGAAGAATACTTGTCTATGCTAGAATGGGGAATGGAACAAAATGAGAAATCAGTTATTATTCGTGTACCAAACGATATGGTAATAAAAAGAAATATAGAAGTTCAAAAAGATTATTCTAGTATTAATAAATATAAAATAGAAGAACAAGGAGAAAAAGTTGCTATTATAGCACTTGGCAATTTCTATTCATTAGGAAACAAGGTAAAACAAAAACTAAAAGAAAACTTAAATATAAAGGCAACACTAATCAATCCAAGATATATAACAGGAATAGATACAAAGGTCTTGGAAGGCTTAAAGAAAGAACATGAGTTAGTGATTACTCTTGAAGATGGTGTTTTAGATGGGGGATTCGGCGAAAAAATAGCAAGATTTTATAGCAGTTCTGATATGAAAGTTTTAAATTTTGGAGCCAAGAAAGAATTTACAGATAGAGTTCCATTACAAGAATTATATCAGAGATATCATTTAACAGAGGATTTAATCGTTTCCGATATTATGAATATTATTGAATGTTAATTAATAAAACTAGAAAGCACTTATAATAAGTGGTGCCAAAAAAGTTACTGGTCAGCCTTATTATTTGTTGTTCTTGTGAGAAAGCTTACTATATTATTTTTGAAATACCGCGTAAGCGACCAAACGAGTCTTAAGCGAGTGCGATTGGAGCAACTTACAGACTAATATATTTGATTCTGGAAGTTGCGACACACAAGGTATAAAAAAATCATATAGTAAGCTTTCTCACTAAAAAGAAAAAAGCAACGCTGACCAGTAACCCAAAAAATGCAAAATAATCAAAATTACAGGAATTTTATTGAAGAAAAAATAAAGATATGATATAAAATAAAAGAAAACAAATAAAATAACAGATAAAATATAAAGGTGAAATTTATGAATCAAGATTATAGAAAATCATGTCAAGTATTTACACCCCAAAAAATAGTAGAGCAATTATTAGATTGGTGCGAATATAAAGAAAACTTATATGGAAAAAAAGTCATGGAAAATTCGTGTGGAGAAGGTCACATCTTAAAAGAAGTAGTGAGAAGGTATATAAATGACAGTCTTGCAAAAAATATTTCTAAAAATAAAATAAAAAAAGGGCTAGAAAATGACATTTATGGAATAGAATGGGACGAAGAAAAATATAACAAGTCCCTTGAAACAATAAACAAAGTTACAAAAGAATACGAAATAGAAGATGTTAATTGGAAGCACATTATCCATGGAGATACTTTAAAAATAAAAGCAATAGCAGAATTTGATTACATAGTAGGAAATCCACCCTATATTAACTATAGAACATTAGAAGAAAAAGATAGAAAATACATTAGAGAAAACTTTGAAACTTGTAAAAAAGGAAAATTTGATTATTGTTATGCATTTATAGAAAATAGTATTAACACATTAAAAAATAATGGAAAAATGGCATATTTAATACCAAGCAGTATATTTAAAAATGTATTTGCCACTCAGTTACGAGACTATATAAAACCACATATTGAAAAAATATACGACTATACAACACAACAACTTTTTGACAAGAACACAAATGATCAACACAGTGAAAGATTGACATCTTCTGCCATCATGATATTAACTAAAAATAGTAATACGAAGACATTGAAATACGAAGATGTAACAGAAGAAATTGAAATAACGATAAATAAAGAGGATTTAGAAAATAAGTGGATTTTTTCAGACAATGAAGAAGAATTAGGCAATAGGACAAAATTTAGTCAATATTTTTTGGCTAGTAATAGTATTGCTACTTTATGCAATAAAGCTTATGTTATTAATCATTATACGGAGGACAAAAAATATATATATCCAAATGAAAAAGAAAAGATAGAAAAAAAGGTAATCAAAGATACCATTAGTCCCAAAAATTTTGATAAACCAATAAAACAAAAAATTATATTTCCATATTATTATAAAAAAGGAGAACTAGTAAAATATACAAAAGAAGAATTTGAAAAGAATTTTCCAGGAGCTTGTAGTTATTTAAAAAACAATTATAACAACCAATTACAAGATAGAAAAGCAGATGAAGGAGCACAATGGTTTGAATATGGTAGAAGTCAAGCTCTAAAAAATAGTAATCAAGAAAAATTATTACTATCAACTGTTATAACAAATGAAGTAAAAACAAAAATGCTAACAGAAGACAATGTACCTTATTCTGGAATTTACATTATTGCTACTGGTGAAAGAAGTTTAGAGGAAGCACAAGAAATATTAGAAAGTGAAGAATTTTTAGAATATGTAAATAAAGTAGGTATTCATGCAAGTCGGTAAATCTTTAAGAATCACATCCCGTGATATTAATGAGTATATGTTCTAATATAAGGAGATAGTAATGGAGAAATTAGAATTTAGAGTTGGTGCAAAGGCAGCACAATTAATAGGAAGAGAAAATATTTCAGCAGTAGATGGAGCATTAATAGAATTAGTCAAGAATGCATATGATGCAGATGCTCAATGTGTTTATATACAATTTAATATGCCATTTCCTAACATCCCAAAAGAAGTAAAACAAGGCTATTTAGAAAAACATTTGACTTATCAAGAAATGGAGCAAATATTGCCATTTTATGAATTAGTAGAAGATGGAATTTGGCGTAAAAAAGATGAATTAGAAGAGGAACAATTAGAAAAACTTGAAATTTTACTGTTTTCTAAAAACGAAATTATCGTGATAGATAATGGAATAGGAATGACAAAAAACATCGTAAAAAATAATTGGATGAACATTGCTATTAGTGAAAAAGAAAAAAATATGTATAGTCCAAAGGGAAGAATAAAAACAGGAGCAAAAGGAATAGGAAGATTTGCCTTAGAAAAATTATCAATGTCTACACAAGTATATTCTAAAGCTATCGGAGAAGAAGTATTAGAATGGAATATCAATTGGCAACAATTTGATAAAGCAAGGTTATTAAATGATATTAAAGCAACATTAGAAGAAAAAAAGAAGAGTTACCAACAAATAGTGGAACAAAAGATTGGAATAGATGAATTTAAAAAATTACAGAAATTTGATTGGTCTTCTGGAACAATGATTATTATGAATCCTACAAGAGAAGAATGGAATGAAAGGTTATTTTTAAAAGTAAATAATAATATGCAAAGTATTAATCCATTAGGTTCTGTAGATACATTTGAAATTTATATCAAGAATACATATAGTGAAGAATTTAACTTTACTAGCAATAATCTTGAAATTAATGATTTTGATTATCGTATTAAAGCTGAATTTGATGGAGAAGATAAAATTAAAATATTACTAAAGAGAAATGAAGTGGACTTAAGTAAAAAAATAGCAAAAGTAAAACGTAAAAATCAGCAGTATGAATTTGACTTAAAAGAATTTTGGCAAAGGGAAGCCTTTAAAAATAAGAATTATCAAAAAGAAGATTTTGAAAATGAAGTAGAGAAAGAATTAATAGCCAGTAAAGAAGTAAAATCTTATGATGTGGATAAACTGAAAAATATTGGACCTTTTTCAGTAACCATGTACTTTTTGAAAGCTGGTAATAGTGATGAGTCTATTATCAAAAAAATAAAAGTAAGAGATAGAAAAGTTTTAACAGAAAAATTTTCAGGAATTAAAATTTATAGAGACCAATTTAAAGTACGACCTTATGGAGAACAAGGCGATGGAATGTATGATTGGTTAGATTTAGGATTAAGAGCACAAAAAAGTCCTGCTGGTCCAGGACACCCAAGTGGACGTTGGAGAGTATATACCAACCAATTAATTGGCTACATAGAAATTGGAAGAAATGAGAATCCGAAATTATTAGATATGGCAAATAGAGAGGGACTTAGTACAAATGATGAATATTATATTTTTGTTCAGTTAATACAAGCTATTATCGACAGCTTTGAATATGATAGACAATATATTTATAGAGAATATGGAAGATGGACAGAGGAAAAAATACAAGAAATTGATAAAAGCGAAAGAATTGCAGCAGATGTTGTATCTCAAAAAGAAGAAAAACATCAAAAAGATTATCAAGAGGAATACCAGGAAGAAAAAGATCAATACAGTAAAGAAGAATACAGAGAAACGGTATATCGTTTATTACAAGATAAAAACAGAGAAAAAGAGATAAAAGATATTTTAATGTCTTTTAGCTCTGCTGGAATTATTACTAATACATTTGCACATGAGTTTAGAGGAATCGAAACAAACGTAATGACAAATGTTGGCTTTATAAAAAAATGTGTAACAAAATTATTAAACGGAAAAGAATATGATGGTGATCCTGAATATAACCCTTATGATTATATTGCAGAAGAAGAAGATACTAACAAATTATTAAAAAGTTGGATATCTGTTATCTTAGATGGAGCAAAAAGAAAATCATTAGAGAAAGAAAAAATTTTAATCTCTAGCTTTATGGAAGAAATCATAGAAAACTGGACACCGTTAATGAAAAGGAAATGTATCACAATCGAAAAGGAAATACCAAAAGATTTATATATTAATATGCAAAGAATAGAATTAAATTCTATTTTTAATAACTTTTTTTTGAATTCTGCTGATTTTTTAACGAATACGAAAGGGAAAGAAAAGAAAATTAGTATAAAAATAATAAAAAGTAATAAAATAGGTAATATAGAAATTTATCTTGAAAATAACGGACCTAAATTGGACCAGAAATATAAACATAATCCAGACAGAGTTTTTGAAGTAGGAGAAACAACAAAAGGAGAGGAAGGAACGGGACTTGGTTTATGGATTATGAAAGAGATGGTTCAAGAAAATTCAGGTGAAATTCATGTCATGGATAAAGAAGATGGCTTTGGAATAAAAATAACGATTCCTAGTTAACAGGAGGTTTGTATGAATAAATATGCGATTGGTATTGTAGACGATGAAGAAAGTGCTGTTAGAAAAATAAAAGTTACCATAAAAGAGAATAGACCAGAAAATGTTGATGTTAGTTTTAAAGAATATCTTTTAGAGGGACAAGAAGATATTAAAATTGATAAATTAACAAAGCAAATTTTGGATGATATTCAAAATAATGAGATTTCAACATTAATTATTGATGAAAAAATAATTAGAAATGCTACAGAAGTAGAAGGAAGTAAATTGTTTGCTGAAATAAAACAAAAAGTAGACAAATTTCCTATGATTATTCTTACAAATTGGTCAGAAGATGTAGAAAAGCAATATTTGGTTGATCCAGATAAAATTTATAAGAAAAAGATTTTTTTTGATTTAGAAAGTGAGAAATCGAAAGAACAAGTAAAAAATATTTTTATTAATGCAACAGTGTATAAAGAAAATAGAGAGCAATTAGAAAGAAAAATACAAAATCTAGAGCAAAAAATAAGTAATCAAGGAACCACTGAACAAACAGAGACAATTAGTGAGATATCAGAAAATGAGGAAAAACTGAAACAGTTAAAACCAACGGATTATAATCAAATAGAAAAATATATGAAACCAGATGAAATAAAAGAAGTATTGGATATATTAAAAAAAGCGAACGATTTATTGGAGTGAAAGATGAAGTATAAAGATTTTAGAAACTTTCGAATTACAAGAACTTGTAAGGAAGAATTTGAGGATTATCAAAAATATAAACCGTATCTAGCAAAAGATTTTGAACATAGATGTGCCTATTGTAATACTTTAGATAGTATGATAGAACCACTATATTTTACAATTGATCATTATGTACCAAGAGATACTTTTAAAGAAATAGATGATACATTAGATTATAACTATAATAATCTAATGTATGCATGTCCAAAATGCAATTTAACAAAAGGAACAAAGTACGAACGGAAATAAAGATAAATTAAAAATAGAAAATGAATTATTTTACAATCCAGTAGAAGTAGATTATAATAAAATATTTTATAGGAATGAATATGGTGGAATTGATTCACAAGATGAAAAAGGAAGAAAAATGATTACAAGTTTAAAGTTGTATCGTTCTTTATATAATTTTGCATGGATGCTAGAAGAATTATGTAATACAGCAGAAAAATTAGAAAACAAAATGAAAGATGAAAAAATGCCAGAAAGCAAAAGGAAGCAATATGAAGAAGCTTTGCATGTAATCAATAATTATTATAGGAAAGTACATACCTTATTTAAAGAAAGCTATAAAGAAAAATAAATTCAATTCTTTTCCAACCAGATTCTGAGTTTTGAGAAAGGAATGAAATTGAAAATGCAAAAAATTTTAATTGTAGAAGATGATGAAAAATTACGAAATGAACTAGAAACATTTTTAAACAACAATGGATATCAAGCAGAAGCATTAAAAAAGTTTGACAATACGATACAAGATATAGTAAGGATTAATCCAAATTTGCTATTATTAGATGTCAATTTACCAAATGCAGACGGAGAGTATATATGCAAACAAATTAGAAAACAATCGAATATGCCAATTATTATTGTGACGAGTAGAGATAATGAAATAGATGAATTATTAAGTCTAAACTATGGGGCAGATCAATACATTACCAAGCCTTTTAACCTTCAAATTTTATTGGCAAAAATAGCTTCCTTATTAAGAAGAACCAATATAGGAATAAATGCTCAAGATAAAATAGCTTGTAAGGAATTTGTTTTGAATACGGATAAAAGCACAATTGAAAGAGATGGTAAAGAAATCGAGTTAACAAAAAATGAATTTAGAATTTTAAAATATTTAGTGCAAAATCGAGATAGAATTGTATCAAGAGAAGAAATTATGGAATGTTTATGGGATAACGAGAATTTTATAGATGATAATACTTTGACAGTTAATGTTACTAGGCTAAGAAATAAGTTGGAAGAATTGGAGCTAAAAGAATTGATACAGACAAAAAGAGGACAAGGTTATATTTATTGTAATTGAATTTTAAAAGTTATAATATATAGTAAAATTCCATTCTTTACTGGTCGGACTAATTATATAAATAAGTTTAATAATAATTCAAATATAGAGAAGTTAATGTGGCTTATCTGTACTAATATATGTCCTCCCAAACTGCGCATCATTGCATTTTACTATATATTATAACTTTATTAAATATTATCAAATAAAATAAGAAAGGAATTGAAAATGAGATTCAAAGATTTTTTAAGAGACAAATTGCTAACCATAAGTCTATTATTATTTGGTCTTATCACAATAGAAATATTTTTAGCCATTTATCCCATAGGAAACTTTATCAAATTCTATATTCCAATCATTTTATTGGTATTGTATTTGATAGGAATTGTAATTGAATATCTTTCTAAAAGAAAATTTTATGAAAATGTGTTTCATACTCTAGATGAATTAGACGAGAAATATTTAATTAATGAATTAATCAAAACTCCCAATTTTATCGAAGGAAAATTATTAAGAAATGTATTAGAACAAACTAATAAAGCCATGTTAGAAAAGGTAAATCAGTATAAATATTTGCAAGAAGATTATAAGGAATATATTGAATTATGGATTCATGAAATTAAAACACCAATTGCAGCAAGTAAAATGGTGATTGAAAATAACAAAAATGCTATTACGAAAAGTATTAACGAGGAATTAGATAAAATAGAAGATTATACTGAACAAGTTCTTTTCTACGCAAGAAGCAATACCGTGGAAAAGGATTATTACATAAAAAAGAGTAATTTGAGAGAGATTGTAAATGAATGTGTTAAGAAAAATAAAAATATATTGATACAAGAGAAAATAAGTATCAATATACATGATTTAGATGTAAGTGTTAATACAGATAGCAAATGGATTGTTTTTATTTTAAATCAGCTGATACAAAATAGTGTGAAATATCGAAAAGAAGAAAATTATTCCGAAATTGAAATGTATACAGAGTCGGGAAAAGAGAATGTGATCTTATATGTGAAAGATAATGGCATTGGCATCAGAAAGGGAGAAATTACGAGAGTTTTTGAAAAAGGTTTTACAGGAACCAATGGAAGATTGTCTAATAAAAAGTCAACAGGAATTGGTTTATATTTGTGTAAGAAATTGTGTGATAAGCTAGGCGTTGCGATTGAATTGAATTCTATCCAAGGCGAAGGAACTGAGGTAAGATTGGTTTTTCCGCAAGGAAGTTACACGACTTTAGAAAATAAGTGATGAAAGGCAAAAATTTGTAGAAGAAATATTGGCAAATAAAATTGTTGATTTTATCAAAAAGTTAAGAAGAAATTGTGATGATAAGACAAGCTAATAGACAAGATATAGAAGAATTATCTCTTTTAAGAGTAGAGCACCAGAAGGCAGAGGGAAAAGAAGATTATCATTGTGATGATACAGAATTACAAAATAAGGCTAAAGAATACTTTAGTAAACACTTAAACAAGGATTATTTCTGTCTTATAAAGGAAATCAATAATAGAATTATAGCAACTTGTGCAGTACAAGTACTTGTATGGTTTCATCAGTACGTCGTTGCACTGAAAAATTGCTTTTAGAACAACTTTCCGATAATGTTAAATGCATCCACGTCTATTATGGCAATGGTCTTTTCTTTGGAATGAAAAGAAAACGTTTCAACAAAGAAAAAGTAGAAAAAATAAAAATCATTCCTATGAGATGTAGAGAAAGTCCCTTAAAAAATTTCCTTGACAGCATTTCGAATTGATGATGTTGTCATTGCAAAAAATGCATCCTTCAAATATTAGGTTATTTGGAGGGTGCGTTTTTTAAACCTTACAAAATTGTAAGATAAATGTAAGGCAAATCGATGTCAATTAAAGTAAAAATAATTTATACTTAAAATAGTTACAAGATACAGCTAAAACAATTAAACGATAAATGTTGCTATATTAATATTTATTGTCAAAACATAGCTGAGGCGTAACAATCTGGATCTTGACTGCTAAATATTAATATAGCAAGATTTTCAGTCAATAAAAGAAAAGCTAATCTAAAATAAGAAAGGAGATTTTATCAAATGGAAAAAATCTTAGAGGTCAAAAACATAGAAAAATACTATGGAAGTAAAACGAATTTAAGCAAAGCAATTGATAACATCAGCTTTGAAGTAGACAAAGGAGAATTTGTCGGAATTATGGGAGCATCAGGAAGTGGAAAAACCACTCTTTTAAACTGTATTTCAACCATAGACAGAGTAACAGCGGGTCATATTGTTATTAATGGACAGGACATTACTAGGCTAAAAGGAAACGGAATAAACAAATTTAGAAGAGAAGAACTAGGATTTATCTTCCAAGACTTTAACCTATTAGATACCCTAACAGCCTATGAAAATATAGCATTAGCCCTAACAATCCAAAAGGTAAATAGCAGAGAAATTGATAGAAGAGTAAGGGAGATAGCAGAGAAGCTAGGGATTAAAGAAATTCTTGCCAAATACCCTTATCAAGTATCAGGAGGGCAAAAGCAAAGAATTGCATCAGCAAGAGCCATTATTACCAATCCCAAATTAGTT
The DNA here is from genome assembly GCA_949280815.1 of uncultured Clostridia bacterium. GTDB lineage: Bacteria > Bacillota > Clostridia > TANB77 > CAG-508 > CAG-269. The sequence continues at coordinate 18,862 of CASDJM010000030.1, forward strand.
TTAGCAGATGAACCAACAGGAGCCTTAGACTCGAAATCAGCTAGACAATTGCTAGAAAACTTTGAATACTTAAATCAAAAGATGAAGGCAACCATTCTAATGGTTACCCATGATGCCTTTACCGCTTCTTATGCCAATCGTATTCTATTTATCAAAGACGGAAAAATCTTCAATGAATTGGTAAAAGGAAATGACACAAGAAAACAATTCTTTGAAAAAATAATCGAGGTACAAACACTTCTTGGAGGTGATTTGAACGATGTTATTTAAATTATCTTTTGAAAACATGAAAAAAAGCTTCAAAGACTATGCCATTTATTTCTTAACTTTAGTGCTAGGAGTTGCTATTTTCTATATGTTTAACTCGTTAGACAGTCAAGAAGCCATGCTTAGTGTATCACAATCTGCCAGAGAAATGATTAAATTGATGGTTAGCATGCTTGGTATGGTATCTGTATTTGTAGCCGTGATATTAGGAGTATTAATCGTATATGCCAATAATTTTTTAATCAATCGAAGAAAAAAGGAATTTGGAATTTATATGACATTAGGTATGGGAAAAACACAAATATCTAAAATTATCTTATTAGAAACCATTTTAGTAGGTGTTATATCATTAGTAATAGGAATTGTGATAGGAGTATTTGCTTCTCAATTTATGTCAGTTCTAATTTCCAAACTATTTGAAGCAGACATGAGTGAGTTTACTTTTGTATTTTCCAAAGATGCTTGTATCAAAACCTGTATCTATTTTGCAATTATGTATGTAGCAGTAGCGATTTTTAATACGATAACTATTTCGAGATATAAACTAATTAACTTATTAACTGCATTAAAGAAAAACGAAAAAGTAAAAATCAAAAATCCATTTTTATGTGTTGTGATTTTTATTTTAGCAAGTTGCATACTTGGCTATGCCTACTGGAAAGTAACAGGAGGAGTTCAAACATTAGATACAGCAGACAAGATTCTACCAGTTATTGTAATGGGAATTGTGTCTACAATCCTAATCTTCTGGTCTTTATCTGGATTTATCTTACATTTGATTAAATCGATGAAAAAGGTCTATTTAAAAGATACCAATATGTTTGTATTAAGGCAAATTAATAACAAAATTAATACTATGGTAGTTAGTATGAGTCTAATCTGCTTAATGCTATTTATGACAATTTCAATTTTATCATCCAGCTTGTCTTTAAGAAATACTATGCAAAAAGATTTATATGAAATGACACCAGTTGACATCAATTTATATAAAACAGCTAATTTGCCAGAAAAAGGCGTCAATCGTTACAGAAAAGAAGTTACTTATACCAAAGAAGCGAGGGAAGATTCGAAAATAACCATACAAGAAAGCTTGAAAAATAGCGGAATGGGTACAGATGTATTAAAAGATGTGATAGAAATACCAATTTATGCAAGTAATGATTTGAATTTGAAAACTTTTTTTGGAGATTCGTTTGAAAAAGTAAAAACACAATATTCAATGCTTGCTTATGATACAGCAGAAGAAATTGTAAAAATATCAGATTATAATAAAATTGCAAGTCTTTATGGAATGAAACAATATGAACTAAAAAATGACGAATACATTGTACTTTGTGATTTTGATAGTATGGAAGTAATCAGAAATCAAGCATTGGAAAAGAAAAATACACTTACCATTGCAGGAAAAAAATATCAATCAAAATATCAAGAATGTCAAGAAGGATTTATCGTCATGTCCACAAGTCATGTTAATACAGGAATTATTCTAGTACCAGATGATTGTCCACTAACTGAAGAGGATAAAGAAATGTTCTTTTTAGCAGCTAATTATAATGCAACAACAGATGAGGAAAAAGAGAAAATAGAAGAGTTGTTTACTAATCGAAATAATTCTAGTTATGTACAAAAATTATATGACCAAGGGATTATTATTGATGGTGTAAGTAAGATTGCGATTATTGAATCAAGTGTAGGATTAGCAACAATTATTACGTTTATTGCTATATATTTAGGTATTATTTTCTTAATTGCAAGTTCTGCTATTTTAGCACTAAAACAACTGACAGAAAGCTCTGATAATAGACAGAGATATATTGTTTTAAGAAAAATTGGGTGTGATGAAAAAATGATTCATCAAGCATTGTTTCGACAAATTGGTATATTTTTTGCTATGCCACTCATCTTAGCAATTGTTCATTCTGTTTTCGGAATTCAGTTTGTTTTGTCTATGATGGCAGGTCTAGCAAGTGCAGAGGATTTGTTGCCTTCTATTGTGGTAACAGTTATTGTGATTGGCGTGATTTATGGGGCTTATTTCTTGGCGACTTATTTAGGTAGTAAGAACATTATCAAGGAAGATGGTTAGAAAATAATTACAATGCCAAAATTTAATTCTTTTCTAACCCAGATTGAAGAGTGTTAAACGAAAGGAATGTGAGCAAAAAATGGAAAGTATAAAGGAAAAAATGCCTATGATTATTGTGGCAATCATAGCAATAGCTATTTTAGGAGGAGCGGTCTACTTTTTTGAATATTATGAAGCGGTTTATTATACCAGAATTGATAATGCTAAGCTAGAAAAAGTTTCTTCTTCTGATGAGATGAAATATCAATATACATTAGATAGTTATGATGAAAAAGGAAATAAAAAAGAACTCAGTTTTAAAGCAAGTAGAGAATTGAAACAAGATGCTTATTTGCTATTAGAGGTAAGGTCAATTGGTGTACATACTTGGAAAGAAATACAATATGAGGAACTTCCCGATTCCGTTAAAATACATTATGAGGAGTAGTACCACATAGAGTCAATGCCGTTAATTTAAGGTGACAGTATTGTGAAGGAAGTAAGGTGGTTTGAATGAAAATAGTAAAAAAGATAATTTTTGTAGTAGTATTGGTTTCAATTAGTATAGGATTATTAGTAATAGGAAATGGATATGATATGTATCAAGAAGCATTGGAACAAATGCCACTAGCCCAAAAGGTAGAGAATATACAGGAAAAGAATTATTATACGAAACTTAAAGAAGTACCTGAAATGTATATCAATGCGGTTATATCAGTAGAAGATCATAGATTTTATAGCCATCATGGAATTGATGCCATTGCTATAGGAAGAGCTACATTTAATGATATCAGAGCCATGAAATTTGTAGAGGGTGGTAGTGGATAGGTTATAATAAATTAGACAAAAAAGAAAAGGACATGTTAAAATAAAAAA
>CASDJM010000031.1 GCA_949280815.1 uncultured Clostridia bacterium
CCTCCAATACGGACTTTCACCGATTAGCTAAACGACATGCCTGTCGCACATATAACAAAGTCGCTTGTACTAGCGACTTTATTTACTTTCTTGATTTTCCTCTTGTTTAGTCTTTGCTTTTTCTTTTTTCATATTTTCTTTTATTTTCTTTAATGTATTTTTTCTTTCTTTTTTCTCAGAAGTAAACCTTTTTGTTATGACATTACTAATTAAAATTTTCTTTAGAACATCTTCTCTCACATCAGCAATTAAAGTTCCATCTTTTGCTACTGATATTTTTCCAGTCTCTTCTGAAATTACCACTACAATACTATCTGATTCTTTCGATATACCAATTGCTGCTCTATGTCTTGTTCCTAATTCCTTTGCAATATCTTTATCATCAGCCAATGGCAACACACATGCTGCTGCTACAATTTTATTTCCAGCTATAATAGCAGCTCCATCATGTAGTGGTGTTTTTGGTTCAAATATGTTTACTAATAATTGTGGTGAAACTTCTGCATTCATTGGTATTCCTGTTGCTATAATATCTTGTATTTTAATATCTCTTTCTAATACAATTAAGGCGCCTGTTTTTGCTTTAGAAAGTTCTGTCGCTGCAATAACTACCTTATAAATATCTTCTTTTGTTTTAGTCGATACATCTTTATCAATTCCAAAAAATTTGGTCAATTTATTGGTTCCCAGTTGTTCTAATCCTCTCCTCAACTCTGGCTGAAAGATTACAATGATAGCAATTACTCCTAAATTCATAATGCCTGTTAAAATCCAATTTAGAATTTTTAGGTTAAGAAGTCCACTTACCCAAGTCGCAATAATGAAAAGTACAATTCCTTTAATTAACTGCCATGCTCTAGAGCCTTTTACTACTTTGAAAAAGCAATATAATAAAAATATTACAATTGCTAAATCTAATATTAATGTAACTAATTCAAATGGGTTTTCCTGCAATGATTTAATATAAGACATAATGTTGTCTTTATAAAAATTCTCCCAATTCATTCCTAAATTTATTACCACTTGTTTCTCCTTTTCTTAATAGTTATTTTTCAAACTCATGCCATTAGAGCATACACAAGAGTAACCCCTGTTCCTGCTACCATTAAAAGAGCTAAAACTCCTGCCATAATCTTAACAAATATCTCTCCTTTATCATACTGTCTTTTAGCTGTTTTTTCTTTCTTTTTCATTTGAATCCATCCTTTCTCCTAACTCTGTATTAATTATAATTATATCACAACTTGTCAAATTTTCAATTGTTTCATTGTAAATTCCAAAATTTTCTGTTATATTTTGTAACTGGTCAGCCTTGTTCTTTTCTTTTTAGTGAGAAAGCTTACTATATTATTTTTGAAATACCGCGTAAGCGACTAAATGAGCTTTAAGCAAGTGCGATTGGAGCAACTTACAGACTAATATATTTGATTCTGGAAGTTGCGACACACAAGGTATAAAAAGCTTTCTCTTAAGAACAACAAATAATAAGGCTAAACAGTAACTATATTTTGTTCGTCCACCAACTTTACTAAAGTAAATATGTTTCAAATGCTTTCTATTCTACGAAGTTCGAAGAACTTTTCTAGAATATTAAAAAGTCCGATTGATTTAAGTACCAATCGGATTTTTTCATTAATCATTTGTTCCTGTACCATCAAATGGTATGAATTTATTTACTACGCTTTCTGGTCTCACTTCTTCTGCTCTGAACATCATAAATGATGTATTTATCTTATTCTCAACTAATTGTTCTACTTCGTCTTGTGAAGCATGTTCTGCTAATACCAATTCACTAACCAATATTTGTTTTGCATTGTTTAGCATTTTCTTTTCACCAGTTGATAATCCTTTTTCTTTTTGTTTAAAACTCAAGTTTCTTACTACATCAGCTACTTCATAGATGTCTCCGCTTTTCATTTTATCCATATTATCTCTATATCTCTTATTCCAGTTTTTATCCATTTCTGTTTCGTCTTTCTCTAGTATTCCAATTACTTTATCTGCTGAACTTTTATCTATAATATTTCTTACTCCTACTGTTTCTGCCTTTGCTGTTGGTATCATTACTTTTACTTCTCCAGGCATCTTTAATATGTAATAAGATTGTTTCTCTCCTAAAATATCTTTTTCTTCTATTGAATCTATTACTCCTGCCCCATGCATTGGGTATACAATTTTGTCTCCTACATTAAACATGTAAGCCAACTCCTTTCAGCATCTTTGATATATTCGGTGAAAAAAAGATAATAAAGTTATGTAAATAGTCATGGCATTTAATAACTTTATTGGATTTTTTAACCATATCTATTATACAACAAAAAAAGGTAAAAGTCAAAGCCTTTACCATGATTTTTTTATGTATATTTTGTCTCTATCCCACTATTTTCTAAGTGAAAAATTTTTTTATTTTTTTTATTTACTATAGGGAATATGCCTTCTATTTTTTATTGATTCGTAGAACCAAATCCACCTATTCTTTCTCCTTGTGCCTCGTCATCATCTGCCACAAAGTACTTTTGGAACACCGCCTGTCCAATCGCTTCTCCTTTTTTTATTGTAATGTCTTCTTCTTTGATATTATAAAATGCAAACATAAAATGACCATCATTATCCGGATTTCCATAATAATCTTTATCGATAACCCCCACACTATTAGCCATAATTAGCCCTTTTTTCTTTGGATTAGAACTTCTGTTATATAACAACATAACCTCATCCTCTTGCATATAAGCTTTTAATCCTGTTTTTACTAAAGTAGGATTCATACCTTTCTTAAAACTTGGTATTACTACATCTTCTGCTGCTTCAATATCATACCCTGCTGAATATTTTGTTTTTCTAATTGGTAAATTGATTTGCTGATTTTCAAATCCCTTTGCTACTTCAAAACCTCTTAATCTTTCCATTTCTTCCTCCTTGTCTTATTTTTTCTATTTTTTCATAAAATACCTCAATTGTCAATATAAATATCATTTAAGTAACATTTATTTTTCGACAAAATATAATAATACTAGGAGGCGTAAAATAATATGAAACAACAAGAAAAAACACTAAACCAATTGCCTTTAAACACAAAAGGAATTATCAAAAAATTAAATTGTCAAGGAAACATACGAAGAAGATTATTGGACTTAGGATTTGTAAAAGGAGCCTCTATTACTCCTGTTCTAATTAGTCCCTCCCAAGACCCCCGTGCCTTTTCAATTCGTGGTACTTTAATTGCCATTCGAAAAGAAGATGCGAATTTAATAACCATTCACATTTAGTGTAACTTTTCCAGTTTTATTTCATACTATGTACTATTAAATATGAATTTTGGAGGTTATGTATGGGACTTACAAAATCTTCTACTGGAAGTCGTTTATTAGTCGATGACTTATCCTTTTTAAAAGATAACTGTGATTATGTGATTGCTTTGGCTGGCAATCCTAATGTTGGAAAATCTACTATTTTTAATAATTTAACAGGCATGCATCAACATACTGGTAATTGGCCTCGGAAAGACAGTTAGTAACGCCACTGGTAATTGTATTTATCAAGATACTGACTTTCTTTTCGTGGACATTCCAGGCACTTATTCGATTATGTCTAACTCAGAAGAAGAAGAAATCGCTCGAGACTATATTTGTTTTGGAAATCCAGATTGTACTGTTATTGTAGTAGATGCCACTTGCTTAGAACGAAATTTAAACCTAGTTTTTCAAACTATGGAAATTACAAATAATATCGTTGTTTGTGTGAATTTACTCGATGAAGCCAAAAAGAAAAAAATACATATTGATTTAGAAAAATTATCAAATGAACTTGGTGTTCCTGTTGTTGGAACAACCGCTAGAAAAAAGAAAACTTTAAATCATCTAATGCATACCATAAACCATGTATGTACTCGGTAAAATTAATCCTACTCCTAAAAAAATTACTTATGCAAGAGCCATTGAAAATAGCTTGTCTAAACTCACGCATGTGTTAGAAAGTGAATTTTCCCTTTCTACTAATTTGTCTCGTTGGATTGGTCTAAAAATCATAGATGGCGAAGAAAAAATTTTACAATCCATTGAAGAAAATCTTGGTATTGATTTATTAAATAATGAAGCTTTAGAAGATATAAAAAATATAGTTCGTATAGAACTACAAGAAAATAACATTTCTCAAAATAATTTTAAAGACCTAATTGTGTCTAGCATTATGCACAAATCAGAAACAATTTGTGGAAAAGTCTGTGCTTTTGAAGATGAGAATTATTCCAACCAAGATAGAAAAATTGATAAAATTCTAACTTCTAAGAAATTCGGAATTCCTATCATGATTTTATTTTTAGGAATTATCTTTTGGCTTACTATTGTGGGTAGCAATTATCCTTCCCAAGTTTTGTTTGCTATGTTTGCTTGGCTACAAGAAAAGTTGTTTTGGGTTGCTGATTTTTTTCATTGTCCAGATTGGCTTTCTTCTATGCTAATTTCTGGTATTTACCAAACTTTGACTTGGATTGTGTCTGTTATGCTCCCTCCAATGGCTATCTTCTTTCCTCTTTTTACAATTTTAGAGGATTTGGGCTATCTTCCCCGAATAGCTTTTAATATGGATGGCTTGTTTAAGAAGTGTTGTTGCACACGGTAAGCAGATGATTACCATGTGCATGGGATTTGGTTGTAATGCAGCTGGTTGCGTTGGATGTCGAATCATTGATTCTCCAAGAGAAAGAGTCGTTGCTATTTTAACGAATAACTTTGTACCTTGTAATCGGAAGATTTCCTTTCTTAATTGCAATTGCTACTATTTTTATTGCTGGTAGTATGCAAGGACTTGGTGCTTCCATTATTTCCACCATTGCTGTTATTTTAGTAATTTTGTTAGGAATTTTCTTTACACTAATCATTTCTAAACTACTATCTAAAACCATCTTAAAAGGAATGCCTTCTTCTTTTGTATTAGAATTACCACCTTATCGAAAACCTCAATTTGGAAAGATTTTAGTACGCTCTTTATTTGATAGAACTTTATTTGTACTAGGAAGAGCTATTTCTGTCGCAGCACCTGCTGGTCTAGTAATCTGGTTATTTGCTAATATTGGAATCAACGGGGAAAGCTTACTCAATTTAATTGCCAATTTCTTAAATCCATTTGCTCAATTAATGGGATTAGATGGCTATATTTTAACAGCTTTCATCCTTGGTATTCCAGCCAATGAAATTGTATTGCCAATTATTTTGATGTGCTATTTAGGTGGTAACTCTTTAGTTAATTTAGAAGATACCTTTTCAATTGGTCAAATTCTAATTTCTCATGGTTGGACGATTTTGACTGCTATTAATGTGATGTTGTTTACGGTTTTACATTACCCTTGTGCTACCACTCTTTTGACAATTAAGAAAGAGACTGGTAGTTGGAAGTGGACGGCTCTTAGTTTCTTACTACCTACTGCTTGTGGCATTGTGGTTTGTATGTTGACGAATTTAGTTTATCATATGTTTTGATATTATAAAACATATCTTACACGCAGTAATAGCTAAATCTATTATTTCTCTACGTCTTAAACAAGATGTAACAAAAAAGGAAAAATAATTTAAACAAAAAGACACAAATAAAGAACAAATAGTTTCCGCAATGAAAAACTGGATACTATTTATATTCAAATGTTTTTTTATTTACGCCAACATATATATTTATTATAATAAGAATATAACACATTATTGAAAAAAGTGGATTTAAGAAGTCTTCATTTCAGTAATGTTACAAAATTGATAGATTTTTCTCAAACTGTATATGAGCGAACAGCAGTCATTTTCAGACTGCTGTTCGTTTTCTTAAAACTTATTGCTCTTAAGTATAGGAGTTGGTAAAAAAGGATTTAACTTTACACTTTTTTCATATTTTTTGTTTTATCTTTTCAAATTGGTGGTATAATCTTTATAATGTAAAAAAATGGAGATGATTAATTTGTCAAATAACACAATGAAAGATGAAGTAAATGTTAGTAAATTATATGGACAAGAAGCCACTTTATCCAAAGAAGATTTTATGAAAAAATATCATATAGAAGAAGATGGGCTTTCTTCTAGTGAAGCTGAGGAGAAGCTTCGCAATTTAGGTCTAAATGAAATCAAGCAAGCCAAACCGAAAAAGTGGTATCATTATTTTTTAGAGAGTTTATTTACCCCTTTTAATTGTATTTTACTTGGTATTGTAGCTATTTTAATTTATACCGATATCTATTTGCCACCTACACCAAGTTATGCCAATATTATCGTAATTGCTATTTTAGTCTCTGCCAGTACTTTATTAGATTTCTTTGAAGAATATCGTTCTAATAAGGCAGCAGAAGAGCTAAAGCAAATGGTAGCCACTACAACAACAGTTATTCGTAACAGAGAAAAAATAGAAATTCCTATTCGTGAAGTAACGTTAGGAGATGTTGTTCTTCTTTCTGCTGGTAGCATGATTCCAGCTGATTTAAGAATAATCGAAGCAAAAGATTTATATGTTGGACAATCCTCTTTAACTGGCGAATCAGATAGTGTTAAAAAAACGGTAGAAAGTGAATTATCAATCAATGATTTAGATAGCATTGCAGACTTAGACACCATTTGTTTCATGGGAACCAATGTTATCTCAGGAAGTGCAAAAGGAATTGTTATTAAAACAGCTGACTCTACTTACTTTGGTAAGGTAGCCCATACCTTAACAGTTGGAAAACCCAAAACAGCCTTTCAAAAAGGAATTGAAAGTATTAGTAGGTTGTTAATTCGTTTCATGCTAATTATGATTCCTATCGTCTTTTTACTAAATGCATGGAAACATGATATTATCACAGCTTTTACATTTGCTGTAGCAATAGCCATTGGAATTACTCCTCTACTATTACCAGTCATTTTATCTTCTAGTTTATCCAAAGGTGCCATCCGAATGTCTAAGAAAAAGACAATTGTTAAAAAACTAGATTCCATTCAAAACTTTGGTGCTATGAATATTTTATGTACAGATAAAACAGGAACATTAACAGAAGACAAAATCGTATTAGAAAAATATCTAGACGTTCATGGTGAAGAAGACCTTAGAATTTTAAAACATGCCTTTTTGAATTCTTATTTTCAAACTGGTCTAAAAGGAAATATCGATGAAGCTGTTATCAAAAGAGGCTTGGAAAATAATATGGGAGAACTTTCAGAGAAATATAAGAAAATAGATGAAATCCCCTTCGATTTTTCTCGTAGACGTTTGTCCATCATTGTAAGTGATGGTAGTAAAAAACAATTAATTACCAAAGGTGCTGTAGAAGAAATTCTGAATATCTGTACGATGGTAGATTATAAAGGAGAGGTTTCTCCGATTACCAAAGAGATAAAAGAAAACATTAGACAAATTAGTAAGAAATTAAATGAAGATGGTTTAAGAGTTGTTGCTGTGTGTCAAAAAAATGATATTGTTGATATTGAAAACTTTTCTGTTTCTGATGAAAAGAATATGGTATTACTAGGGTTTATTGGATTCTTAGACCCTCCAAAAGAAAGTGCAAAAGAATCCATCGAAAAATTAAATCGTGCTGGTATTCGTGTTATGGTCTTGACAGGAGATAATGCTGAAGTCACTAGATGTATTTGTAACAAAGTTGGTATCAATTCTAAAAATATCGTATTAGGAAGCAAACTTGATAAATTAACTGATGTAGCCGTTTTGCGACTACTAAAGAGAACTAATATATTTGCCAAACTCTCTCCTATCCAAAAAGCTAGAATTGTAAGACTTTTGAGAGAATCTGGAAATGTAGTTGGCTATATGGGTGATGGTATTAATGATAGTCCTTCTCTTACTAACTCCGACGTAGGTATTTCTGTTGATACTGCAGTTGATATTGCCAAAGAAGCTGCTGATATCATCCTATTAGAAAAAGACTTAAATGTTTTGTTAGATGGTGTTACAGAAGGTAGACGTACCTATGTCAATCTCATGAAATATATTAAACTAGCAACTAGTTTCAACTTTGGAGAAGTCGTTTCTGTCATTATTGCAAGTGCTCTACTTCCATTTTTACCAGAAACACCAATTCAATTATTAGTAGAAGGTTTGCTTTATGATTTTGGACAATTAACTTTACCTTTTGACCATGTAGACAAAGAAGCCCTTCAGCATCCTAAAAGTTTTTCCATTAAAAGTTTGAAAGAATTCATGTTCTTTATGGGACCACTTAGTTCGGCATTTGATATGCTTGTATTCGCTTCTCTATGGTTCATTTTCCAAGTAAGAGATGTTGCTACTTTCCAAACGATTTGGTTTAGTTATAGTATCACCTCTAATTTAGTGGGAATGCATATCATTCGAACAGCAAAATTGCCATTTGTACAAAGTAATGCTCATAAGGCTGTTTATATTTCTTCGATTTCTTTAATCTTAATTGGAATTTTAGTTCCTTTTACTGGTTTAGGAAATTTGATTGGATTTGTACCGATTGCAGCTAAATATATTTTCTTAATTTTTGCCATTACACTTCTTTACTGCTTTGTGGCTATTTTTGCTAAAAAGATTTATATTAAAAAATATGGTGAATGGATTTAAAAATAAGCTGGAACACATTTCCAGCTTATTTTATATTTCTATTCCTTTTTCTTGTTCCTTCTTTCTTCGCAAACAAATAAAATACTCTCTCCTCCCAAAATATCTTTAATTTTCTTCAGAGATACACCTTCACATTTGGCAATTTCCCAATAAGTTGTTTCGAAGATTGAATTAAATTTCCTTTATTTTCACTTTTTTCTCTTAAAAATCTTCAAACACTTTTTAAATAGGAAAAACCCCTGAAAGGGGTTCTTTTTTTTGACAAAAGGCTCTTAAATTGTAAGATCTCTTTTGTCCACATCTGATAAGTTTGATGTCCGAATATGCTCATTGTATTTCTCAGCCATCGACTTATTAACTCTTTGGGAATTTCCCAATACAGAATTGCATTTAGAATCTGCTTCAATCTCTTTGAAGAGCCTATATGCTTCTCCATAATTTGAACCAATTCCTGTAGTTGCTAATTGTCTTAACTTAAAGGCCTTAACTTTCACCCTTTCGTTAAATGTCATTATTGCTTCCCCTTTCTAGTTTTATTTATCCTATAAACTAGGACATACATATATTATTTATGTCTCGTATTTTACCATCTTCATCTATTATTGTCAATGGCAAAATAATTTTCATTTTATGCCAATATCTCTACCTTCTCTGCACCTAAAATCTCCTCAAAAACCTCTTGAATTTGCTCTGTCAAATAAATCTGTCCGCAAGGTTTCAACTCTCCATCTATCTTAATTTGCACATTCATATTATTTCTATCTCCATTAAAATATCGCAAAGCCCCTCTTAGTTTTTCTTTTTGTTCCTCATTAGCATTTGTAAGATCTAACGTAAAAATTTTTTGTTTTTGTTCACCAAAAATTTTTAATTCATTCGCAATAATCGTAGTTGTATCATCCTCTCGAATACTCAAGCGACCATCTACCACAACAATATTTTCTTCTACAAGGCTTTTACCAGCACTTAGATAGGCACTTTCAAATACAAGAATTTCTGCTGTTCCATACAAATCTTCTACCGTAACAAAAGCCATAATCTTATTATTTTTGGTATATTTCTTTTTAATAGAAGTGATAATTCCTATATATTTTATTTTTTGCCCATCCACAAATTTTTGTTTTTCTTTTCTTACACCACCCTCCATTAACGATTGTGAACTCATTTGTTCATCTAACTCACGTAATTGCATGGTATTAATCGTTGCTTGTGCTTCGATTTGACTTCTGAATTTTTCCAATGGATGACCCGAAATATAAATTCCTAGCATTTCCTTTTCAATAGACAACAATTCTTTATTTGACATCTCCTCATGCTCATCAAACTTATACTTAATCTCATTCATTTCTTCTTTTTCTTGTTCAGAGCTCAAATCAAACATAGAAACTTGTCCATCCAAGCCTTTTTTCTTACTACTTTGAATGATATCAATAATACCTTCAAAAGAAGCCAATAAAGTACTTCTTGTTTGTTCAAACTCATCAAATGCGCCAGCTTTTATTAAGCTTTCAATACATTTTTTATTAACCGCTTCATCTGCTATTCTTTCACAAAAATCAGTAAAACTTTTATACGGTTCATTCTCTCTTCTTTCTTTCACAATACTATTAACTGGCACTGTTCCAACATTTTTGATACTGCCTAGTCCAAAACGAATTTTAGCTTTCGATGATAACGTCGATGTCGATGTCGATGGCGATGGCGACTTTGTGCCTGTCCCAAACTCGCCACTCTGACTATACTCAGTTGTGAATTTGGCATCACTTTTGTTGATTTCTGGTTTTAATATTTCGATGCCTAATGTTTTACATTCGTCAATGTATTGTGGTATTTTGTCTAGGTTTCCTAAGAAACTGTTTAGTGTTGCTGCCATGAATTCTGCTGGGTAGTAAGCTTTTAAGTAAGCAGTTCTGTAAGCAATGACAGCATAACAAGCTGCATGTGATTTGTTGAAAGCATATTTCGCAAATTCTGCCATTTCATCAAATATTTTGTTGGCAGATTGTTCATCGATTCCGTTTCTGATACAACCTGGTACAACTACGTTTCCTTCTTCGTCTACTTGTCCATGGATAAAGATTTCTCTTTCTTTTGCCATAACATCTAGTTTTTTCTTTCCCATGGCTCTTCTTACCAAGTCAGCTCTTCCTAGTGAATAACCTGCTAAATCACGAACAATCTGCATTACCTGTTCTTGATAAACCATACATCCATAGGTTACGTTTAAGATTGGTTCTAATCGTGGATGGGTATATTCGTTATGACCTGGATTTAATTTTCCTTTTACATATCTTGGTATTTGATCCATTGGTCCTGGTCGATATAAGGATACCCCCGCTATTAAGTCTTCTAAGCAGTCTGGTTTTAGTTCCTTCATGAAGTTTGTCATACCTTGTGACTCGAATTGGAAAATTCCACAGGATTTTCCCTCTTGCCATAATTGATAAACCTTTGGGTCTGCCATTTCTTTGTCAAATTCCACTTCAATTCCTCTGTTTTCTTTTACTAAATCAATCGTATCTTGGATAACCGTTAGTGTTCTTAATCCCAAAAAGTCCATTTTTAATAAGCCCAATTCCTCTAGGGTAGTCATGATGTATTGGGTTGAAATTTGGTCATCTCGAACATATAATGGTACATAAGTATCGACTGACTCTTTGGTAATAACCACTCCACAAGCGTGTGTTGATGCCTGTCTTGGCATTCCTTCTAATGACATGGCAATATCTAATACTTTTTTTACGGTTTCTTCTGTTTCATATCGTTGTTTTAATTCATTGTTTTGTTCTAGTGCTTTCTGAATAGTGATATGTAATTCATTTGGTATCATTTTTGCTAAACTATCTGCTTCTGAATATGGCACATCTAGCACTCTTGCTACATCTCGAATAACCATTTTAGCTGCCATCGTTCCAAATGTAATAATCTGAGATACATGGTCATGCCCATATTTTTCAGATACATAATCAATCACATTTTGTCTACGTTCATAACAAAAATCTACGTCAAAGTCAGGCATACTAATTCTTTCTGGATTTAAAAATCTCTCAAAAAGAAGTCCATACTTCATAGGGTCAATGTCTGTAATTTCAATGGCATAGGCAATAATAGAACCAGCTCCTGAGCCTCTTCCTGGTCCTACTGGTATCGAATTCGTTTTGGCATAATGAATAAAGTCCCATACAATTAAGAAATAGTCCACATATCCCATTTTTTGAATGACACCTAATTCATATTCCATTCTGTCCAATATTTCTTGGGATGGATTTTCGCCATATCTATTTTTGATTCCGTCATCGCATAATTTTTTAAAATAGTCATAATGGGTTGGAAATTCCTCTGGTACATCATAATTCGGCAAAATCGTATGGCCAAATTCAAATTCTACATTACATTTCTTTGCAATTTTGACAGTATTTTCAATGGCATCTGGAAAGGCTTTAAAATACTCTATCATCTCTTCCGGTGATTTCACATATAATTCGTCTGTTTCGAAACGCATTCTGTCCATATCACTCATTCTTTTACCAGTTTGAATACATAGTAAAACTTCGTGATTATAGGCATCTTCTCTTTTTAGATAATGTGCATCATTGGTGGCGACTAATGGAATATCTAATTTTCTAGCTAATGCAATTAACTTTTGATTGGCTAAAACCTGTTCTTTAATCCCATTATTCTGAATTTCTATATAATAATCTTCTCCAAATACCTTTTTATGCCAAAGTGCAATTTCTTCTGCTTTTTCATTGTCTCCATTTAATAAAGCTTGGTTGACTGCCCCTGCTAAACAGGCACTTAGACAAATCAGTCCTTCATGGTATTTTTCTAACACTTCTAAGTCAATACGAGGTTTATAATAATAGCCATCCACAAATCCAATGGAAACTAGCTTACTTAAATTCTGATATCCCTGTTGGTTCTTTGCCAATAAAATTAAATGATTATAACGATTATCAATATTCGGCTCTTTGTCAAAACGACTTCTTGGTGCTACATATACTTCGCAACCAATGATTGGCTTGATGCCTTCTTTTTTACAAGCTTTATAAAAGTCAATCGTTCCATACATCGCCCCATGATCGGTAATCGCTATAGCATCCATTCCTAACTCTTTGGCTCTTACTGGTAAGTCTTTGATTCGATTGGCTCCATCTAATAAACTGAATTCACTATGGATATGCAAATGTACAAAATTTGACATGATTTTCTCCTCTCTTTGTCGAATTTTCTTTTGTTTGATTATATCACTTTTATTTCTGAAATTCTACTATTTTAGCCTTTTAAGTTCTGTTTTTTCGTAATGATTTGTTACTATACACAGCTAATTGAAATTAATGGATGAAAAGCTACTTATAAAAAATGTGAAATCAAGCGAATGTAGAGTAATCAAGCTAGAAATTCTTAGTTCATTTTTTGGAAAGTGTTCAAACTTGTCTTGGAAGGGTGCCAAAAAATGGATTTAGAATTTCTGTGATGATTATCTCGCCCCAAGCTTGTTTAAACGTTTTTTATAAGTAGCTTTTGTTATTCAATAATTAAACTGTGAATTGTAACAATGATTCAAATATGATTTATTTTAAGGCAAAACCAATACGTTTCAACAGTAACAATTTTTGCTTTTTCTTACGCTTTATGTTATACTGTATACATAATGTATTAAAATGGAGGAAATTAACAATGCAAATTTCAAAAAATAAATGCAATGGATTATTCGGAAAGGTGAAATTTGGAGAAGGAAAAAGCTGTATTGCCTATTGTAATCCAATTCACAAATATCATTTAGAAGAAAATAAGTGGAAAAAAGTGAAAAATAATAAAGAAGCAGGAAAAGCCTTTTCTGTTGTAAAATACAATACTGAATTTGGAAAAAAAGCGAACCATTCCAATTCAGATTTTGATTATTTTATTCTTTTAGATGGTATGCGAGTAGAAAACTATTCTAAAAGAGGAACTACTCTTGGCAATAGTGGTTGGAGCATGGGAAACTATTTAACAGAGCTAGAAAAAAGTGACAAAAGAATAAAAGCACTATCTGTTTTAGTTGACCAAGATGGTCCACTTGAAGATGAATCAAAGTTTCTTGCTCAGAAAATCAATCAATTAAAAGAAATGGAACATTGCAAAAATATCCATGTATTAGGAGTATCAAAATGTGGAGATATAGTGGTATCTATGTTAAAGTATCTAACTGATTCTCATTTAGACAAACTAAATGTATTGGCTACTCAAGCCCCCTATCTTGGAACCATTATGGCATCTCCCAAAATTCTATATGCAAAGGCTAATGAAGTAATTGGAAAAGTACCCTCTACTTTACTAAAAAGAATGATTCCTAATTTGCAAAAAATTAGACCTACTCAAAATCTAACATCATCTTCTACTAAACAAAACAGTTTAGCCAAAATCTTAACCGATATTCATTGGAATGTATTCAGCCAATCACATATGGATTATGATATTTCTTTAGTGGGAAAAGACGGCGTCCCACATAAACATCAAGACAGATATGACAAAAATTTTCTAGAAAATCTCTTTAATGAAAAAACGCTTACTAGATTGAGTGAAGTGCACTTTACAAATATTACTACTACTTGTACTTCAAAAACGGTAGAAAATTCCTTAAAATCTTTAAATGCTACTGCTTTTATGTTATATCTTTCTAGTCAAGTTTTATTTGATGAACCTTCTGATGGTATGGTTTCTTTGCGTTCTTCTCAATATATTGAACAAATTTGTAGAGAAAATAATATTCCGATATCAACTCTTAGAATCAAAGATGGGCATCATGCTATTTCAGGTGATACTCGAATGGTACAACAAATTGTGCAACAAAAAATAGTAACAAGAGATAGTAAAAACAAAGAAGATAACGAAGATGTCTTATCTCATTAAATTGACATCTTTTTTCTCATTCGTTATAATATCTATTTGAAAGGAAATGATGATTATGAACTTTACTTTTGAAAGAAGAATTAATTATTATGAAACAGACCGAATGGGAGTTGTTCATCACTCTAATTACATTCGCTTTTTGGAAGAAGCTAGATGTCAAATGTTAGATGCTAATGCTATGCCCTATTCTGCTTTTGAAAAACAAGGTGTTATGATACCTGTTCTTGGTGTTAATTGTGATTATAAAACACACGTTACATTTGACGATATTATTGAAATTAAACCTTTTGTTAAAAAATTTAATGGTGTTCGTTTAACGATGGGATATCATGTCACGAATAAAAATACTGGTGATTTAGTTTTAGTAGGTGAAACAAAGCATTGCTTTACAGATTTGAGTTTGAAACCAATTCGCTTGCAAAAACAAATTCCTGATTTTTATGATAAATTTGCTAATTTAAAATTAGATGAATGAATTTTCAAGTTATTTCGCAAACATGAAATAACTTTTTTAACTTCAGTTTAACCCTATCAATTTTTAATTAACATTAACAACATTTTTATTCACCAATCGACAAAACCTGACATAGAATATAATAGCTCAAAGTCAGAGGTGATAAAATGAATCCTATAAAAAAAGGCGACATTGTTGCTAGAAAATCTTACAGCAAAGACATTTTATTTAAAGTAAAAAATATCATAGATACACCACAGCAAAAAATAGCCATTTTAAAAGGGCTTGTTGACAGAATTGAAGTAGACAGCAAGATAGAAGACTTAGAAATTGTTGATAAGCAAACAGTAAATGAAAAGATAGAAACCTTTCATCATAAAATGAACAGCAAAATAATAGAAACAAAAGAAAAGAGAAATCTTAGCGAATATAAAATTGGCATACTGAGTCCAAATAATAGAAACAAAGAAAAAATCATAACTGGTAAAATACTACATTTAGATGGTGATAAAAAATATAGTCAAAAGTCCTATTATTACTATAAGAAATTAGGATTAAATGCAATCGTAAAAAATATCCCTGAATATCGACAACCAAAAGTGGTCTACAGTTTACTACAAAAATACAATCCTGATATACTTGTCATCACTGGCCATGACGGAATGATAAAAAAAGGAAGAGACTATAATAATATTTACAATTACAGAAATTCTAAATATTTCATTCAAACGGTAAAAGAAGCCAGAAAATATGACCAAGAAACGAACAATCATCTAGTCATTTTTGCTCGGTGCTTGTCAAAGTTATTTTGAAGCCATTATTTCTGCTGGAGCAAACTTTGCTTCTTCTCCTGCTAGAATATTAATTGATTTTTTAGACCCTTTAGTCATCGCAGAAAAAGTTGCATTTACCGAAAAATACAAATATGTCACAATTGATGATATCGCAAAAGAACTAAGAGATGGAAAAAAAGGTGTTAGTGGAATCGGAGCTAATGGAAAGATGATAAAGGAATTAAATTAATTTAAATTAATTTAATTTATACATTAAAATAACCCAACTTAATATAACTGTAATATAATCGTAACACAACTGTAAAACAAGTGGCTAAAAACGACAAACATATTGAAATCACTATGATACATTGAATTGACAAGACTTTGTCTTTTTTGACAATTTACGCAAAAAATGCTATAATCAAGCCATCTTGAGGGAGAGGTGATTACATGATTTGTCGTACAGACATAACAAATCTAAAAACAGACATCCTAGATAAAGTGGGTCAAAAGATAATCGTCAAAGGCTCTTTGGGAAGAAGTAAAGCCTTTGAAAAAGAAGCTACAATAGAAAAAGCCTATCCAAATATTTTCGTTGTAAAATATGAAGAAAATGATAGAAATGTTACTTATAGTTATACAGATGTATTAACTAGAACCGTTGAAGTTGAGGTTTTTGATGGAGACTCCTATTCCCCATTAATACCCCCAATAGAAGAAGCCAAAAGGAAAAAGACATCATTATAAAAACAGAGGCAACTCTGTTTTTTTGTTGTAATAAATTAATAAACTGTTAAACTAAAAAATGATAAATTTAAAAATAATTGAGATAGAAATTAGCTTGAACGAGTATAATTTGTTACTACTCAGCCTTAAACTAAATTTTATTATAAAAAGCTTAATATATAAAGATTTTGAAGAAAAGACTTAGGTGGCAGACCTGTGATATGTTTTTTCAAAAAATATTTATATATTAAGCTTTTTGTGTATTTTATCTAATTAGGGATGAGTAGTAACTATTATTTTCAAATTTATCATTTTTTAGTTTGACATTATCATATTTTTACCTCTCTTCCAATATACATGTTATAAAGAAAAAAAAGGAGGTAACCAAATGGTTTTAGAAACAGTCAATGAGAACTTATGTGTAAATAAATTAGTAGCTTCTAAAAAGGACATCATAATGGTAGAAGGAGATATGATTGTTCCCGATTCTAAGCCTGACATTTTAAACACAATTTGTACAAGTGGGGTTGTATGTATCTATAAAAAAGACGTATTAGATGAAAAAGTCAGAATGGATGGAAATATCAACACTTACATCATGTATTTGGCAGATGATACTCAAGATAAAGTAAGAGGAATCAATACCAGTTTAGACTTTTCAGAAGTAATTCCTCTTCCCAATGCACAAGAAGGAATGGAATCTGTCATACAGACTAAATTAAAATCTATCGAATGTAAAGTCATTAATGGAAGAAAAATAGGAATCAAAGCAACTCTAGAAGTAGACATCAAAATATACGCAAAAGAGGAAGTAGAAATTGTAAACAATATACAAAATGCAGAAGGAATACAAATGCTAAAAGAAGATTTACGTGTAAATTCCTTAATCGGGATGGGAGAAAATAAAATTTATACAAAAGATAACATTTCAATTGATCAAATTGACAATCTAGCAGAAATATTAAAAACAGATCTTGCTATTGTTGATAAAGATGTCAAAGTAAGTTACAACAAAATTTTGGCCAAAGCAGAAGCACGAATTAAAATCATGTATTTAACAGAAGATAATAGAGTTAATTCCGTTGATGCAAAAATACCAGTCGTTGGATTTGTTGATATCCCAAATGTAACAGAAGAAAATATTTGTGATTTAGACTATGAAATCAAAAATATGATAATCAAACCAAATGCTTCAGAAGAGCATTCCATCTATATTGAATTAGAAATGGGTGTAGTTGCTATTGTATATGAAGAAAAACAAATCAATCTAATCCAAGACTTATATAGTCCTTGCGAAAATTTAGAGTTTAATAAAAAGAAAATATCTACCATAACCAATAAGCAAACTCGTAAAGAAATAAAACAAATTAGAGAAAAAATAGAACTAGATGGAATAGAAAATAAAAATATAATTGATGTAGACGTTAATCCTGTTATTGAAAAACAGGACAATTTAGCAAATCGAATTGTATTTACTGGCACTTTAGAAATCAACTTTATGCTATCTAACCAAGATTTACAAATGGAAGTACGAAATTCAAAAATACCTTTTGAATATACTCTAGATGGTGTAGAGGATTCTGAAAATGTTAACTGTAAATTAGATATGGAAGTTGCCAATCAAGATTTTATTGTTCAAGACGGTGGAATGGTTTCTACTAATGTAGATTTAGCAATGAATAGCGACATGTATCGAAACACCAATATGAATATCATGAATGAAATTCAAACCAATGGTGAAAGAGAAGCTGAAGATTATAGCCTAATTCTTTATCTTGTAAAAAAAGGAGATTCCTTATGGCAAATTGCTAAAAGATATGGAAGTACAGTTGATGACATCGTCAGAACCAATGGAATTGAGGACGAAAATCGAATTATTCCTGGACAAAAATTATTTATTCCTCGTTATGTTAAAACAGGAATAACTTATGCATAAGATCTATTCCAGACCAAGAATTAGGTTTCCAAAAATCATCATACAGTCAAAAAAGCGAATGCAAAGCAAGAAAGCAAAAAAGATAACTACTTTGTTAATGATTTTAATTATAGCCTTTTCTACTGCAAAGCTTATATTAGATGCTGTACTACCTATTTTTGATACCCAGTGTCAAAATAGAGCAAAATCAATAGCAACGACGGTTTCTAATGAACAAGCAACTAATGTAATGAAACAACATACTTATGATGAACTATTTTCTGTTGAAAAAGATAATAGTGGTAATATCACAATGATAAAATCAAATGTAATACCAATTAATGAAATTATTTCTGATGTAGCTAACAAAATTCAAGAAGAGATTGATGCAAGAGGAAGAGAAAATATACAAATTGCTCTTGGAAGTTTTACTGGTTTTAAAATGCTAGCTGGAAGAGGTCCTCGGCATTAAAATTACCATTTCTTCTGTTGGCGATGTTGAAACAGATTTAAAAAGCGAATTTACCGCACAAGGAATTAATCAAACATTGCATAGAGTGTATTTACAAGTAAAATGTCATGTCAACATTTTGACACCTTTTGATAATATCTCACAAGACATTACAAATCAAGTTTTATTAATGGAAAATGTGATTGTGGGTACCATTCCTAATACTTATTATAATTTGGAAGGTATAAATGGAAATAGTGATGCCTTAGAGGTAATTGAATAAATTTCCAATTTTTACTTGTTTTTTTCGACTAATTATGATATAGTTAATTAGGTTTCAAAAAGAAACTTATATGAATTTATTTTAGATTATTTCCCTTCTCTTTAGATTGGTTAAGTAAAAAAATAATTCAAATCCATTCTAAAAAGGAGGTTTATACAATGGAAACAACTTATGAAGATATAACTCTTACTTGTAAAGATTGTGGTGCAGAATTTACTTTTTCAGCTGGTGAACAACAATTCTATGCTGAAAAAGGATTCGATAATCAACCAGTAAGATGCTCAGATTGCAGAAGAGCTAGAAAACAACAAAGAAATAACAATTATTAAAAAACAATAGTGGGCTGATTAATATTTTATAAAATTTAATAGGTAAAGTTCAGCCCACATTAATTGTTTGTCCGCGAAAAATTGCTATGCAATTTTTCTATACAACAAAAAACCCCGGAAGTTTTGAACTTCTGAGGTTTTATTTTTGTATAAATTTCTAATGAAAAAAATTAGCAATTATCGCAATTCATTCTTACATTCTATTCCATCAAAAACTTCCTTAATATTTTGAAAAGTATCACTTGCAATTGTATTTAATGCTTCTTTTGTAAAAAAAGCTTGATGTGAAGTAATAATTGAGTTTGGCATAGACAAGAGAATAGACAGATTCTTATCTCTTTTATAGGAATTTGTCATATCACGTAAGAAAAATTTCTCTTCATCTTCGTATACATCAAGACCAATTCCTCCAATTTTACCAGTCTCCATTTCCTTAATAAGGCTATTGGTATCAATTAGTTTTCCTCTACTACAGTTAATTAAAACGACTCCATCTTTCATTTTTTTGATACTTTGAGCATTAATAATATTTTCTGTTTCAGGAGTCAAAGGACAATGCAAAGAAATAATATCAGATTTTGCATATAATTCATCTAATGAAACATATTCAAATCCAATTTCACGACTAGCAACTTCATCTTTAAATAAGTCATAAGCAATAACATTTGTGCCAAATCCTTTCATTATTTGAATAAATACTTTTCCAATTTTTCCAGTACCTATTACCCCAACTGTTTTTCCATGAATATCAAATCCTAGTAAACCATCTAAAGTAAAATTATATTTTCTAGTACGTTGATAAGATTTATATAATTTTCTAGTAATATTTAAAAGTAAAGCAACAGCATGTTCTGCAACAGCATATGGAGAATATTGAGGAACGCGAACTATTTTGATATTACCTTTATGTTCCAAATCAACATTATTAAAACCAGCACAACGAAGAGCAACTAATTTTACACCATTTTCTTCTAGTATTCTTAACGTTTGTTCACCGACTATATCATGTACAAAAATACAAACAACATCAAATCCCTTTGAAAGAGGTGCTGTTTCAGCATTTAAAGTAGTTTTAAAATAAGTAATATCATAATCATAGTTTCTGTTATATTCATCAAATAGTTTTCTATCGTATTCTTTTGTATCAAAAAAAGCAATTTTAATCATAAAAATAATCTCCTTTATTATATTTTCCTACTATATTATAATACTTTGTTATAAAAAAATCTAGATATTTGATTATTTAATTTTTTATAATTAGAACCATAGTGGGCTAATTAATATTTTATAAAATTTAATATGTAGAGTTCAGCTCATGTTTAATTGTCGTCCGCGAAAATTGCTTTGCAATTTTGTGTGAAATGTATTTTCCTGTACAAGAAAATACCTCGGAAGTTCTGAACTTCTGAGGTTGTATCTTTGTATAAATTCTATCTTTTTGAGAATTGTGGAGCTTTACGGGCTTTCTTAAGACCATATTTCTTTCTTTCTTTCATACGAGGATCTCTTGTTAAGAATCCATTTGACTTTAGAGCTGGTCTATATTCTGAATTAGCTTCATTTAAAGCTCTTGCAATACCATGACGAATAGCTCCTGCTTGACCTGTAAATCCGCCACCTTTAACAGTTGCAATGATATCATACTTTGGTGTTGTATTTGTAACCGTTAATGGTTGTCTAACAATAACTTTTAAAGTTTCTAATCCAAAAAATTCCTCAATATCTTTTCCATTAATTGTTATTTTTCCAGTTCCTTCAACTAGTCTTACTCTAGCAATAGAACTTTTTCTTCTACCTGTACCATAGAAAACTATATTTTCTTTTTTAGCCATTTTACTTTACCTCCCATACTTCTGGTTTTTGTGCTTGATTTTCATGTTCTGCTCCAGCATATACTCTTAATTTTTTTGCCTGTAGTCTTCCTAAAGAGTTATGAGGTAACATTCCTTTGACAGCTAAAGTCATTGCTTTTTCTGGATTTTTTTCAAGCATTACTTTGGCAGGAACTTCTTTCATTCCTCCAATATAACCTGAATGATGTCTATAAATTTTTTGATTTAATTTGTTTCCTGTTAAGATAACATCTTTACAATTTAATATAATAACATGATCACCTGTATCAATATTAGGTGTATATGTTGGTTTGTGTTTTCCTCTTAATAATTTAGCAGCTTCTGTTGCTACTCTACCAAGTGGTTTGTTTGCCGCATCAATAATATACCATTTGCTTTCAACTTCACCACATTTAGCACTATATGTAGTATTATTCATGGTAATAATTACCCTCCTATTTCTTTTTTGGTTTTTCTTTTTATGAATTTGACTCTAAAACTACCGGGGAGAAGTTTTAGATTTATTCATAAGCGAAAATATTATATTATAAAAAACTAGATTTGTCAACCAATTCGCGAAAAAAATTACAGTCTTTATGATTAATTTATGATAATGTCTTAAGTAATAACTTTTAAAAATGTCCCA
>CASDJM010000032.1 GCA_949280815.1 uncultured Clostridia bacterium
TTCAAAAAAGACTTGACTTTTGATAGTTGGTCTTCCTTTTTCAAGATAAAGGCGATAAAAAACGGACTAACAAATTCTATAAAGCAAAGCTTTAAGAATTTGTAACGTTCGCATAACTATTTTGTACGAAGCTTTTCTTCCTTACAGTCGAAAATTTCTACAAAATAGAAAAAATCAACCTTTTACAGTTGATTTATCAATGTTTTCGTCTGGTGCGACGATTTTACTTAATGGAGCAGGTAGTGGGAATCGAACCCACGTCATCAGCTTGGAAGGCTGAGGTTCTACCATTGAACTACACCTGCATATAAAATTATAATTATCAGGATTGTTGGAGCAGGTAGTGGGAATCGAACCCACGTCATCAGCTTGGAAGGCTGAGGTTCTACCATTGAACTACACCTGCATGAATTTCCTCCTGACAATTATAAATTATAAATGTTTTTCAAACTTTTGTCAATACATTTTCAAAATTTTTTTATATTATTTGCAACTAGCGTTAAGGCATGCTTTCACTAATCCTACAAACAATGGTGCTGGCTTATTTGGTCTTGATTTTAGCTCTGGATGGAACTGTCCAGCAATGAAATATGGATGATTTTCTATTTCTACCATTTCGACTAATAAGCCATCTGGAGAAGTCCCTGAAATCTTTAATCCTGCTTCTTCTAGTCTTTCTCTGTACTCATTATTATATTCATAACGATGTCTATGTCTCTCTGATATTTCTTCCTCTCCATAGACTTTACTTGCTAATGTTCCTTCTTTTATGGTACATGGATAAGCACCTAATCTCATCGTTCCGCCTTTTTTATTAATACCTTTTTGTTCCTCCATAATATGAATAATAGGATTTTTTGTTTTTTCGTCTAATTCAGCAGAATCTGCATCTTTTAATCCTAATACATTTCTTGCAAATTCAACCACTGCCATTTGCATTCCCAAACAAATTCCTAGAAATGGTATTTTATTTTCTCTTACATATTTTATCGTTTCAATTTTCCCTTCAATTCCTCTGTTTCCGAATCCTCCTGGAACAACAACACCATCAATATTTTTCAATTTTTCTGCTACATTTTCACTTGTTATGGATTCTGAATCAATCAAATGAACTTTTACTTTTACATGATTGGCAAAACCTGCATGATACAAGCTTTCCATAACAGAAATATAGGAATCTTCTAATTTTACATATTTTCCAACAATGGCAATATTTACAACCTTGTCTTCTGCAATGCTTCTAATATTTTCCACCATAGTTTCCCATTTCGCATTATCAGGTACATAATTCTCTAGTTTTAAATGATTACAAACTTCTCTTGCTAAACCTTCTTCTTCTAGCATTAGGGGAACAGCATACAAATTATCTGCTGTTTTATTTTGAATAACACTAGTCTTCCTAACATTACAGAACAAAGAAAGTTTTTCACGAATACTATCTGGAAGATCTGTTTCTGTTCTGCAAACTAATATATTGGGCTTAATTCCAAAACTTTGTAATTCCTTCACAGAGTGCTGGGTTGGCTTAGATTTAATTTCATTGGAACCAGATATATATGGTAATAAAGTAACATGAATGTAGATTACATCTTCTGGATTTTTTTCTAATCCTACTTGACGAATTGCCTCAATAATCGATACCCCTTCAATATCTCCAACTGTTCCCCCTATTTCTGTAATAACAATATCCGTATCTGTATCTTCAAAACCATATATCTTTTCTTTTATTTCATTCGTAATATGTGGAATTACTTGCACCGTTTTTCCTAAGTAATCTCCTCTTCTTTCTTTTTCAATTACATTTTGATAAATCTTACCCATGGTAACACTCGAATTTTTTGTTAAATTTTCATTAATAAATCTTTCATAATGGCCTAAATCTAAGTCCGTTTCTGCTCCATCATCTGTAACAAAAACTTCACCATGTTCATAAGGATTCATCGTTCCTGGATCTACATTAATATAAGGGTCAAACTTTTGAATGGTAACCTTATATCCTCTATTTTTTAATAATCGCCCTAGTGATGCAGCTGTAATTCCTTTTCCCAATCCTGATACAACTCCACCTGTTACAAAAATATATTTTGTATTCATAGCAAAACATCCTTTCTATTTCTAAATTATCAAAACTCTACTAAATAACAACAGTCACATGATTAAAATTTCTTATCCTTTTAAAGTACATTTCATATCACGTCTGTCATTTGCCCGCAAAAATTTCATAGAAACTTTCTACGGAATGTGTTTATATTACAAAAAATTCGTAAAACTTTTCTATAATATAAAAAAAGATTAAAAAATTCCCCAAAATCGGTTTTTTTTTAATCTATTTGTATTTTATCACTTACTTTATTTTTTTTCAAGTACTTTTTGCATTTTTTATGATTTATTATTTTTTAATATGTAGCAAATATCTCTTTTTATTATCTGCATAATTACAACCTTTTTTATCTCTCAGAAAAACAGAAAAAAGCAGTATAGTTATCTATTTACTGTACACAACTAATCCTAATCATGTGTTTACATGTGATTAAAATTATATTTGAATATTTGTAAAAAATATTTTTTAACTCTTCAATTCATCAATAATCACCTTAAAATCATTTGCCATAACAATCGCAGTACCAGCCACCAAAACATTAGCACCAGCCTTTTTCACCTCTGGAGCAGTCCTTAAATTAATACCTCCATCTACTTGTATATCTAACTCCAAACTTTGTTCCTCTACATACTTTTTTAAAGTCCCTATTTTATTTAACATATCTGTCAAAAAAGTTTGTCCACCCTTTCCTGGCTCTACTGTCATAACCAAACACATATGAATATAAGGTAAAAACTCATACACTTCCTCTATTTTCGTATTTGGTTTCACTGCAATTCCTACTTTGCAGTTGTTTCCCTTTATGTAACTAATTATTTCATACACCTCTTCTTTGCTTTTGCAAGCCTCCAAATGAAAAGTAATAATATTAGGCTCTACTGCTAAAAAATCATCTATGGTTGCTTTCACATCTTCTACCATTAGGTGCACATCTAATGGTAAATTAGAAATTCTTTTAATATAAGATGCATTATTTACCATCTTTTGATACGTATCTTTTTCCACAAATTTTCCATCCATAACATCAATATGAAAATAATCTGTTTTAGCTTTCTCTAACCCAAAAAAAGTTTTTGACTCCTCTCCCTCTTTAATTGACAATATAGATGTTGAAACTTCTACCATTTTCTTCTTTCCTCCCTTTCTTTCAATTGTTGATCTATCTTACAAAATCTTTCGTATCTTGCTAAATCAATTTTTCCTTTTTGGATTGCTTTTTTAATGCCACAGTTTTCCTCTTTTATATGTGTACACCCCACAAACTCACAATCTGAAACTTTATCTTTAAATTCCACAAAATAATTGACTAACTCTTTCCTTCCAATTTCTTCAATTGAAAATGTTGAAAAACCAGGTGTATCTGCAATATAAGTATCTACATCAACCTGATATAACTTAATAGAAGTAGTCGTATTTTTTCCTCTCTTATTTCTTTGACTAATCTCCCCTTCTAATGTCATATCTCGCTTAAAAATCCCATTAATTAAAGTAGATTTTCCTACACCAGAATTACCTGCGAAAGCATTCATATTATGCTCTAATTTTTGTCTTAACTTATCAATTCCCTTTTGATTCTTAGCCTCTGTTTCTATCACACTATAGCCTATCTTTTCATATATATCCTTAATTTCTTTGAATTCTTCTTTATCATCCAAATCAATCTTATTTAATACAATGAGCGATTTTATTCCTAAAAACTCAGCAAAAGCTAATTGTTTATCTAACATTAATAAATCTGGTTTTGGGTCTTTACTAGAAACAACAAACACTATCTGTGTTATATTAGCAAGTTTTGGTCTTTTCACATAAACACTTCTATCTAATATTTTATCAATCACTGCTTTTTTATTCTCTTCATCAGTCACTTCAAATGTAACAAAATCGCCCACAACAGGAGATATCTCTTCCTTCTTAAATCTTCCCCTAGCTGTTGCTTCATAGATTTTATCTCCACTTGTTCCGAGTTTGTTTGGAGACATTTGGGTATATCTTATATAAATTGGCAATATTTTCTATGATAATTCCTTGCATCCTTCCTCCTTTAAATTTTAGGAAATCCAAAAAGCGACATGAATAAAATTTCTGATTTTTTTAATCATGCCTCTTTTGTTCTTTAAAAACTAATTGATGTATCATTATTAAAGTTTACTGTTTTTGTTCTCGTCCAACTTCCGCCATTTGAATCTGTAATCGTAAGTGATAAATCCATAGAACCTTTTCCATTAATTGTTGCTGATTTATTTTTTGTATTTTTATCCACTCCTGAATCAGAATATAAAGTTGTCTTTCCTGATTTCAAGACAATACTTACTGTCTTAGGTATTGTTGTTGTCTGTGCTGTGTTGTTCGTATTATTAGTAGTAGTATTTGTTGTCGTCTGTTCTGTATATCCTCCTGTTATTGTTTTTACATCTATATTTACGGTCATCGTTTTAGCTTCTTCAAAACTATTTACTGTTATTGTAATAGCACTTCCTTTTTCAACTGATTTTCCAGCATCTAAACTTTGTTTTAATACGACATCTTTTGTCTTTGAACTATCTTCTGAAGTCGCTACTGTTACAGCAAATCCTTGTGATTCTAATGTACTTTTAGCATCTGCTTGTGTTTTCCCTACAACGTCTGGAACCTTTGCCTTCTCTACCCCTGTACTGATATGAATAATAACAGTGTCTCCTGCAAAAACTTCTGTATTTCCCTCTGTCTCTTGACTAATAACATACCCTTCTTTTACAGTTTTACTATTTTCTTCCACAACCTCCGCTTTTAGTTTAGCTTCTTCGATCAGTTTAATTGCATCGTCTTTTTCTTTTCCTTTCACATTAGGAACTGTTGCTTT
Organism: uncultured Clostridia bacterium; assembly: GCA_949280815.1. Taxonomy (GTDB): domain Bacteria; phylum Bacillota; class Clostridia; order TANB77; family CAG-508; genus CAG-269. The sequence continues at coordinate 4,941 of CASDJM010000032.1, forward strand.
TTCTTGTCCTTTACTAATAATGACACTTACTGTACTTCCCTCTTTTACTTTATTAAATCTTTCCATATAAGTTGGGTCTTGTGAAATAACATAACCCTCTGGTACCTCTTTATTGTATTCTTCTTTTTCTACTTCAAATACCAATTTAGCATTTTCAATTTCTGCCTGTGCCTCTTCTTTTGATAATCCAACTACATTTGGCATTTCTACTTCAGCAGGATTGGTTGCATTTAATACAGCCAGTGTTCCTCCTAAGCTTAAGGAAAATAATAAAATGAGTCCTATGGTTACACAAAGTATCTTATGATTTTTGATAAACTGTTTGAATTTTCCTTCCTTTTTTCCTTTTTTGCTTCTACTATTTGGTTTGTCTTCTATCTCTCCATACATTTCTGTATTAATTACTTGTGTTCTAGCAGTAGCATCATATTCTATTTCTTCTACAAAATCTCCATCTGGGTTTTTTAATGATTTTTTTAAATCCTCTAACATTTCAGATGCTGATTGATATCTTAATGTTGCATCTTTTTGTAATGCTTTCATAATCATCTTATTAATAGCGACTGGCACATTTGGATTGCTTTCAATTGGTTCTTCTGGTTCTTCTTGCATATGTTTTAAAGCCACTGACACAGGAGTATCTGCATCAAATGGAACTTTACCTGTTACCATTTCGTACATGACAACCCCTAATGAATATAAGTCTGATTTAGCGTCTGTAAATCCACCTCTAGCATGCTCTGGTGAAAAATAATGAACGGAACCGATTGTTGTTCCAAATGCTGTAATCGTTGAATTAGAGACTGCTTTTGCAATTCCAAAGTCCGTTACTTTGGCAACACCATCTTCTGTAATGATAATATTATGTGGTTTAATATCTCTATGTACAATATTATTTCTATGAGCTGTTTCTAATGCAGAAGCAATTTGAATTGCTACATTTACTGACCATTTCCAAGGTAAGGGACCTTTTTCCTCTATGATAATTTCTTTTAAAGTCTTTCCTTGAATTAATTCCATTACAATATAATGTAAATTTCCCTCTACTCCTACATCATAAATAGAAACAATATTAGAATGTGTTAGTCTTGCTGCTGACTGTGCCTCTGCTTCAAATCTCTTAATAAATTCTTCGTCAGTTGTAAATTCATCTCTTAATATTTTAACTGCTACATCTCTTTTTAAAACTTTGTCAGTAGCTTTGTAAACTGTAGACATTCCGCCGTTTCCAATTTTCTCAACTAATTCATATCGACTTCCTAATAGCTTTCCCTCTAAACTCATATTTATCTCTCCTTAAATCACGTTTGATTGTAGATTGTCTATATATTTTTTATAATAACAACTGTTATGTTATCATATCCGCCATTCTTATTTGCTATTTCCACCAATTCTTTTGGTGCTTGTTCTATATCTTTTTTGGCTAATTTGAATATTTGTTCTTGTGGTACCATATTAGTTAAACCATCTGATCCCATTACAAGAATATCATCTTTCAAAAATCCCTTTACCATAACATCAGGCTCTACAAATGCATTACAACCTAGTGCCTTCATTAACATATTTTTTTGTGGATGATGAACTGCCTCCTCTGGGGTAATTGTTCCATCTTTTACTAATTTTTGTACATAACTATGATCTTGTGTTAATTTTCTCATAAACTCTTTTCGAATTCTATATATTCTGCTATCTCCTACATGTCCAATAAAAGCCCTGTTATTATATATTAAACAAATTTCTAAAGTAGTACCCATTCCTTCTAATTCTTTGCTTTCTTTAGACTTTTCATATACTACCATATTGGCATATTCCATGGCACTTCCAACTAATTGAATAATACTATCTTTGTCTTTATTTACTTCTTTAAAATTATTCTCAATGTATTTTTTTGCTGTTTCAATCGCTAATTCACTTGCAATTTCTCCTCCATTGTATCCTCCCATTCCGTCTGCAAGCATATATAACTGTACTTCATTTAGTGAATCAGATATATAATAATAATCTTGGTTATTCTCTCTTACTTTTCCTACATCTGATTTTGCATAAGCCTTTATCATTTCTTCACCTCATTTTCCTGATGTTTTCCATGTTTATAATTTCTCTACTTATTTTATATCATAACTTGCTTTTTTTTGCAAGTGAAGGTTATAATATATATAATTTTTGCAACAATGCGTAAGAGACCAGCTAACGCATACTGCCACTGTAACAAGCAAAGCTTTAACAGTAAACAGCAAACGAGCAAAGCAAGTAGCCTTGGAGCAACCTACAGATAAAAAATTGATTTTGTAGGTTGCGACACACAAAGTGTAAAAAAATATATATTATAACCTTCACTTGCAAAAAGTCGAAACTTGAATCTGCTAAAGTCATTGACTATTCAATAAATTACTTGTATAATAGTGCTATCAATTATTTAGGAGTTTATCATGTATCCAAATTTTTTAGAAAAATTAGAATTTTATAAAATCATAGAAATGATAAGTAACTTTTGTGTTACGAATCAAGGAAAGCAATTTGCTTTTAAATTAACACCTAGTAATCAAGTAACACAGGTTAGACAGCTTTTACAGGAAACACGGTGAAGCCGTTAATTTATTATATCGTAATACATGCCCTTCTTTTTTCGAAATTGCTGATATTACTATAGACTTAAAAAAAATGGAAAGTAATAGTCCTTTATCTGCTAAATCTTTATTAAATTTTGCTCACATTTTTCAGTTATCGCAAGAGCTAAAAGATTATTTTAATAAGGACTTTTTAGATGAATCGGATTATCCTATATTAGCAAATTTATTTGCACAATTATATGCTAATAAAAATGTGATAGATAAAACCTTTCAGTGTATCTTAGATGAAAATACAATTGATGATAAGGCTTCCAAAACTTTACAATCAATTCGAAAAAAGCAAAAAAAAATAGAACAGGATATTCGAATCAAATTAAATGACATGCTTCATTCTTCTACCTATTCAAAATATATGCAAGAAAATATTGTTACCATTCGAAATGATCGATTTGTCATTCCTATAAAAGAAGAATATCGTTCACAAATAAAGGGATTTATTCATGATATCTCTAATGCTGGTTCTACCGTTTTTATAGAACCTATTTCTGTTTTTGAAATGAACAATGAATTAAATAGTTTAAAAAAAGAAGAAGAATTAGAAATCGAAAAAATCTTGCAAGAATTAACAATGTTGTTTTATCCTTATACAAAAGAATTGGAACTAGATGTTACTTTAATTGGTAGATTAGACTTTATTTTTGGTAAGGCTAAATTTTCAAAATATATGCAAGCTACTACTCCTATTATTAATACAAAAAAAGAAATCCACTTAAAAAATGCTAGGCATCCTTTTATTAATAAAAATAAAGTGGTTCCTATTTCTGTAGATTTAGGAGATGCCTTTTCTATATTATTAATTACAGGACCTAACACAGGCGGTAAAACTGTTGCATTAAAAACCGTCGGGCTCTTAACTTGTATGGCATGTAGTGGTCTTAATATTCCTTGTGACGAAAATTCTAGCATTTATGTTTTTGACCATATTTTTGCTGATATTGGAGATGACCAAAGTATTCTTGATTCTTTAAGTACCTTCTCTTCTCATATGCTTAATATAGTACAAATCACAAAACAGACTACTGAAAATTCTCTCATTTTAGTAGATGAATTAGGTTCTGGTACTGACCCTTTAGAGGGTGCTAATCTTGCCATTAGTATATTAGACTATTTCAAATCAATGGGAAGTTTGACAATTGCTACCACTCATTACCAAGAATTAAAACAATATGCTTTGGTAACTGATGATTTTGAAAATGCTTCTGTTGAATTTGACCTTTCTACGCTAAGTCCTACTTATAAATTATTAGTTGGTATCCCTGGCAAAAGTAATGCCTTTGAAATTAGTAGAAAATTAGGACTTGATGAAACCATTATAGCAAAAGCTCAGTCTCACATGACATCTGATCAAATAGATATTGAGAATTTATTAAAAAATATTTATGATGATAAATCTCTGATTGAAAAAGAAAAGTCTGAAATTTCACAAGAATTAAAACGAGTTTCTACTTTAAGAGAATCTTTAGAGAAAGAGAATGAAGAAGTAACACGAAAAGAACAAGATTTAATCCATCATGCTAAACTAGAGGCTAGAAATATTTTGCTACAAGCAAAAGAAGATGCCAATGAAATCATAAAACAAATGTCTTCTTCCTCTGATAGGAAAGATTTAGAAAATACTAGAAATGCATTAAATACTAAGATTAAAAATATTCATTTAATAGATACCACCAATTATAACCGTAATTTAGTTGATGCCAAGAACACTTTAGAAGCAAAAGATATTAAACCTAATATGGAAGTTTTTGTAACCAATTTCGGACAAAATGGTATGGTGCTCTCTTATGTTTCAAAGTCAAATGAGGTTCAAGTACAAATTGGTAACTTAAAAATGAATGTTTCGATTAACTATCTTACATTACCAAATAATATAAATAAAAACACTTCTTCCTTAGCTGTAAATAATGCTAAAGCTTCTCATATTTCAAAAACTAGAACGATAAAATCAGAAATAAATGTGATTGGATTAAATGTGGAAGAATCGATTTTTGTAGTTGATAAATTTTTAGATGATGCTTATCTTGGCAAACTTCAAACAGTTAGAATTGTTCATGGTAAGGGTACTGGAAAATTAAGAAATCGGTATTCAGCAATTTTTAAAAAGTCATCCTCATGTTAAATCTTTCCGTCTAGGAACTTTCGGCGAGGGTGAAACTGGTGTTACCGTTGTAGAATTAAAATAACCTTAAATAACGAAAAGCCTATTTTGATACTGTATTTAAAATAGGCTTACTTTATCTGTTCCGTCTTGTCCTTTTATTAATTTCTCTTGGCTATTTAATATTTTAATTAATACTTCGTCTCTTACTTCTTATTTCATTTTTGCCCTCCTTTCTACAAATTTTATACATTATTTACAGCTAATACCCAAATTATATATACCTCGAAAGCATTTATCAGAAAATTTCATCGCCTTTTTTTGACAATATTCGTCAGACATATTTTTCAACAACTACAACCATTCTTCCGCTTCTTGTTGTACCTGCAAATTCTTTTATCACAAACCTACCTTTTCCTCTGATGGTAATCACTTCATTTAATTTTAATTGTTTAGAAGCCTTTATCTCATTTTGTCCATTCACAAAAACCCTCTCTTGGTCAATAATTTGAGATGCCTTACTTCTAGAAGTCCTTGCTAAATCCGATACAAAATTATCCAATCTTAAAGAAGGAACAATGATTTTTACTTGCTCTACGCTTACTTCTTTTTTCCTCAATTGCGAAATTTCCTCTATTGTTACATGGCTATTTTCAAATCTTGTTAAAGATGGTAATTGTTGTTTTAAAATACTCGCAAAATCTTCTAATGTAATAATATCTGCTCCTTGCTCATGAACTATAATATCTCCCACTTTTTCTCTTTTCAATCCTAGTTTAACAATTCCCCCTAAGTAATTTCTGTGAAAATACTTTCCTTGTTCTTCTTCTGGTAGATGGATTCTTACTATTTTTAACATTTTATTATAATTCTTTTCAATCATTTCTTCGTCGTATTTCTCTGGATGGATAATCAAAATCTTTCTTTCTGAATCCTCATATCCTCCATACAACTGATAATTTTCAAATTTCATTTTTCGTAAAAAATTCTCTACTAAAGATACTTGATACATATCTAAAAAATCAGTATATTCTATTTTTTCTCTTGTTTTTGAAAAAGCTATTTTATCTAATACTTGTGATAAACACATCTTATCTTCTTGCTTTTTATAATCTTTTAATAATTGCTGTTTGTCCATTCTTTACTTGTTTCCTTTCTTTTCGTTATTACAGACTTTCATTTAGTAGATTGCGACACACAAAATGTAAAAAATAATCTTATATTACGCATTTGACTAAGCAGTAACTTTTTTAAATTCTTCCCTGAATTTCTTTACAATTGTCTCTTTATCCACTTTATAAATCTTTTCTAATTCTTCTACACTACCATGTTCAATGTACTTATTCGGATAGGCATAATTCTTTATTCTTATTTCTTGTAAACCCTCTTCTTGTATAATTTCTTGCACAGCTGTAGCAAGTCCATTCACAATTGTTCCATCTTCAATTGTTATAACATTTTTCGTTTTCTCAATCGACTGTTTGATTGTTTCTTTATCAATTGGTTTTAAAAATCTACTATTAATCACCTCTACTGACACATCTTTTTGTTCCTTTTCAATTTCTTCTGCTACTTTCATTGCTCTTGCCACTGTTTTTCCAATCGCTATAATACTCAAATCTTTGCCCTTTTTTAGTATCTCTGCTTTTCCCAAATTTAATTTTTCCTGTTGTTCCATTTTGTATTCATCTTCTTCACCTCTTGGGTATCGAATTACAACTGGCTTATTTAAAGCAACAGCTAATTCTAACATTTCTTCTAATTCTCTAAAATTCTTTGGTGCCATAATCGTTAAGTTCGGAACTAATCGGAAAAAGGACATATCTAATATTCCTTGATGGGTTTCTCCATCTGCCCCCACTACTCCTGCTCGATCCACACACATCACAACTGGTAAGTCTTGCATTGCCACATCATGAATTACTTGATCATAGGCTCTTTGATAAAAAGAAGAATAGATTGGTACAACTGGTATTGTTCCTTCTTTTGCCATACCTGCTGCTACTCCAATCGCATGTTGCTCTGCAATTCCTATATCAAAAAATCTATCTGGGAACTCTTTTGCAAATTCAGTAAGCCCTGTTCCGTCTTTCATAGAAGCTGTAATCGCAACAATTTTATCATTTTTTCTCGCCAACTCTACTAATTTCTCTCCAAATACTTTTGAATAATCTTTTTTCTTTTCTTTTTTACTTTCTCCTGTTTCTAAATCAAATGGTCCTGTGGCATGAAATTTATCTGGGTTTTGCTCTGCAATGGGATAACCCTTTCCCTTTTTAGTCAAAACATGAAGTAATACTGGTTCATTTAATCGTTTGCTAATCTTTAACATTCTTTCTAATTCTGCTATATCATGTCCATCCACTGGTCCCAAATAGCGAAAACCGATATCCTCAAAAAACATTTTGGGGATAACCAATTGCTTAATACTTCGCTTTACTCGTATTACGATTTTTACAATTGTCTTTCCTATTTTAGGTATTTTCAAAATTACCTTTTTTACAGCATCACTGGATTTATTGTATGATCTTTTTGTTCTCAATTTACTAAGTAACATACTCATGCCACCAATATTTTTTGAAATACTCATTTCGTTGTCATTTAATATAACCGTCATTTTTGTCTTGCTCCAACCTGTATCATTGAGAGCTTCTAAAGCCATTCCTCCAGTTAATGCACCATCTCCTATAACAGCTAATACAGAATTGTGTTCTTTTTTTATATCTCTTGCTCTTGCCATACCAAGAGCAGCAGAAATAGATGTGCTACTGTGACCTGTATTAAAACAATCTGCATCCGATTCTTTGCTTTTCGGAAAACCTGCAATGCCATTTAATTTTCTTAGACTTTTTAGTTCTTCTCTTCTTCCTGTTATGATTTTGTGCACATAGGTTTGATGTCCTACATCCCATACAATTTTGTCTTTTGGCACATCAAATACGCTGTGCAAAGCAATGGTTAATTCTACCACACCTAAATTAGAAGCTAAATGCCCCCCATTTTCTGACACAATTTCTAGTATATATTTTCTCATTTCCTCTGCTAGTTGTTTCTTTTGTTCTATGTCTAATTTTTTTACATCTTTTGGCGAATTTATTTTTTCTAACATCCTTGTCACCTATTTTTTTATTTTTTGTAGTTTTATTATATCACGTTTTTTGGTTTTTGCAACCTTAGAATTTTTAGTTTTCACTAGGAACAACAAACAAGCCATGAATATATTCTTGGCTTGTTTATTGTTTGTCGTCTCTCTTGCTCATGCAAGAACCATATAACGCAAATCCTCATACAACTTAGTAATCTCCTTATATGATTCCATCAGTTGCTCCATGTCATAGAGTTCAACATAGTTAACGTGCAAAAGTTCCTTATTATCCTTGTACCAATCTTGATCAATAAGCATATCAAACTATTCCATGAGATTCATATAATCATTCTCATCTTTACTTTTCTATACCAAATCACTTTTTCGTTAATTTTTATCTGTTTCTACCTCTTCTTGAAAGAATATTTCGTCACAATCGCTACTATTCAATTGAAATATAGTTTTTATTTTCATCATTTCATCAATATAAAATTCTTCTTTTCCCTCTAATTTATCTTTTAAATCCATCACACTTAATTCCATCTTATCAGCTAATTCTTCTATTTCTATTTCATTCTTTTCCATTAGTTTTATCACTCTTTTTCCCACTATCTCTGGTTCCATATCTTTCTCCTTTCGTTCTCTATCAAGAAACATTTTACTATATCTTTTCTATTTTGTCAATAATCACGCAAATTTTATTCTCACTATTTGTGTTACTTCCCTGTAATTTTATTAGTTTTAGATGGTTTATAGTGTATTAATAATTAGATGCAAAAATAAGTTCTTTTTCGACTTTTTATTTACAAAAATAAAAAGTAATGTTATAATTTTACTATGATGAATTATGGGGGTATTTATATTGGATGAAATTTTTATCGAGAGATTAAAAGGATTAATAAAAGAATCTAAACTTACTTATGATGAAATGGCAGAAAGTTTAGGTTTTAAATCTAAAAGTACAATTTTCAAATATGCTAATGGTCAAATTACAAAAATTGGTCCCACTGGTATTTATAAATTGGCAATTTTTTTTGGAGTATCTCCTTCTTGGCTAGCTGGCTTTTCAGATAAAAAATATTAGATAAAAAATGATAACAATGCAAATACAAAAAATACTGTATTTGCATTTTATTATATCTTTTCTTTTATTTCAAGTCTTTGTTTACTCTTTTCGTCGCAAAAAATATTATATTTCGACTTTATTTTTTTATTCTTGTTACTACTTAGCCAATGCTGTCAACCTAACTCTAAAATCCTACAAGCGTTGATTTTATATATACTTTTATTCCAGTATCTATACTTCTTGAATAAATGGTGTTTCAGCATTTTTATAATCTTCAATTCTTATTAAGTGTGGTTCTATTCTAGTATCTATCTTTCTTCTTATTCTCATTAAGTTTAATTCTTGATTAATTATATCATTTCCAAAATCATCTGTAATAACAGCAATATCAATATCACTACTTTCATTATTTGTTCCTTTTGCAGTTGTAGAAACTATTGTAAATGATAAAAGGACTTTACTTTTAAAAGATAAAACTAAAAATAGTTCTAGTTATCGTTCATTACCATTGATACCAGAAATAAAAGAAACTTTACTTGAACACAAGAAGAAAGTAGAAAGTAATAGAAAACTTTGTGGAGATAGTTACAACAAAGAATATAAAGAGTATATCTTTGTAGATAGTATAGGAAAAATATTTAGACCATAATATATAACAGACCATTTTTCGTTACTATTGAAAAAACAAATTTTGCGACACATTCGTTTTCACGATTTAAGACATTCTTGTGCTAGTTTATTATTAGCAAAGAATATTCCTATGAAAGCTATTCAAGAATGGTTGGGTCATTCTGCCTATTCTACAACTGCAAATTTATATACACATTTAGAAAGTAATACAAAAAATGTTTCTGTAATGTTTTAGCAAATGCAATTAGTTTTGCATAAATAAATCGTTGTCAAAATCTTTGATTTTGTTCCAACGATTATATGCTGTGTAAATAAAAAAATTATCATATTTAAACCCACTTGTCGGAAATAAGTTTAATTAGATAATTCTTTAAATTGGCTGGGCTGGCTAGATTCGAACTAGCGCATGCCAGAGTCAAAGTCTGGTGCCTTACCGCTTGGCTACAGCCCAATATTCATTATATAAATGGGGTGGAAGATGGGACTCGAACCCACGGTCTCCAGTGCCACAAACTGGCGCGTTAACCAACTACGCTACATCCACCATCGTTTCCGTGCACCTCACATGAGCACATATAATATTTTACCCTATCTTTACCCCATTTGTCAACTATTTTCTTTCAAAAAGATTAATAATTTTTTATTGTCCTAAAGCACTTGGGTCTATTCCATATTGTTTGTACATCCATGACATATAATCAAAAGGCTCTAGTATATCTGGTAATCCATAATCTACTCCATAAGTATCCACTTTAATTGATGTAATTTTCGGAGGATTAACTGGTGTACTAACCTCTGTATTTCCACTTTCTTCTGTATTATCTGGTGCTTTTACTTCCACTTCTTCTATTTTGTGTACAACATCTAACCCTTCTATTACTTTACCAAATGCTGTATAATATCCATTTAGTGAAGTGTTAGCTTTCGTCATAATAAAAAATTGTGAGCTTCCTGAATTATAAGATTCTTCTGTTAATGATGGAGAATAAGACGTATAATCACTTCTTGCCATTCCCAATACCCCTTCGTCAAATTTCAATTTATTATTTTCCACTCCATTTGAAATAAATTCACCTTTAATAGAATATTTTGTTTCATCACCATCATCTTTTAAATCTGCTGTTGTAGCAGAGCCTTGTCCTGTTCCTTCTTTATCTCCACCTTGTACCATAAAATCTTTTACAATTCTATGGAAAGTTAGTCCATCATAGAATCCTCTATTTGCAAGTGTCACAAAGTTTGCTACTGTTTGTGGTGCTATTTCTGGGTATAATTCAATTTTTATTGTTCCCATGTTCTCTATTTCCATGGTTGCTACTGGATTTTTTACCTCCATTGTTGCTTTTTTGTAATAACCATATCCTAAAGTCGCTATTAATACTATTACCAAAATTAACGCAATTATCCATATAATATTTTTTGTTTTCATTTTTCATTTCTCCTATCTTTATTTTTTTATCCTTCACTTGACCCGAACAACTAAGTATTATTTATAATTCTTCTTTGATTAATTGCTCAAAATACGAATTGATCTTGCATTCTTTTTAATGATTGTTTAATCGTTCTTGCTCTTACTTCACCAATTCCTTCTACATCATCTAATCTCTCTATATCAGCTACTAATATATGTTGGAATGATTTGAAAGTATCTATTAAATTTTCCACAATGTTAGATGGCATTCTCGGTATTTTATTTAAAATACGATATCCTTTTGTATAAACACCAACTTCATCATAATTATCAAAATTTTCATATCCCAGCAATTTTGCTATGATATCTTCATTTGATAATTCTCCATATTCTAATAATTCTAATTTTTCCAATATTCTCTCTGGTGTTTGTTTTTTCTTAGTAGCCACCATATAATCTTTTATAATAAGTAATTCTTCTTTTTCCAAGCCTCCAATTAATTCTTCTAATTGCATTCTTACTAGTCTTCCATCGTCACCTAGCTCATAAATTTGTCGCTGTATTTCTTCTACAATTCTCATTACCATTTCAGCTCTTTGAATGGCTACTAATACATTTTCTAGTGTTACAATATCATTGAATTCATATTCATTTAATAGACTTAATTTATTATCAAATACCTTTTTATATTTTTCCAAGGTTTGTATTGCTTGATTTGCTTTGTTCAACACAACATCTGTATCTTCTAATATATACCTATCATCGCCTTTAAATACTGTTATGATACTTCTTCTTTGTGATATACTAATCACTAATTCTCCTGTCTGTTTTGCTGTTCTTTCTGCTGTCCTATGTCTTGTTCCGAGTTTCTAAGGTCAGTATTTCTCGTGATGGTATTAATTGAGCATTGGCATATAAAATTTTCTTTAGATCACCACTCAATACAATGGCACCATCCATTTTGGCCAGTTCATATAATTTAGCTGAAGTATATTCTTCATTAATTGTAAATCCCCCGATCTACAATTCCTTTTAATACTTGGTTGTTATCTGTAATCAATAATAAGGCACCTGTTTTTGCTCTTAAAATGTTTTCTAGTCCATCTCTAATAGTTGTACCTGGAGCAATTAATTTTAGAATTGCTGTAATATTATCTTCTTTTCCTTTTCTCAAAATTACTCTCCCTTTCTCCTACTAACCTAGTTGTCAAGTTAAAGTATATGGTTTATCCTAAGGCTTTTTTCATTGCTTCATTTACATTTCTAACGCCTATTATATCTAATTTATAGTTATCTTTCAAGTCTTTTTTGTTACTTTCTGGAATAATACAAGATTTAAAACCTAATCTTTCCGCTTCTTTCAATCTTTTTTCAATTAAATTAATCCTTCTAATCTCTCCTGTTAAGCCAACTTCCCCAATCATTACCATATCTTTTGGAATTGGTACATTTTTAAAACTAGAAGCTGTTGCCATAATAATTCCTAAATCAATAGAAGGTTCATTAATCCTTAATCCTCCAACTACATTTAAGTATACATCTTGTGTTCCAAGCATTAATCCAGCTTTTTTCTCTAATACGGCAATCAATAAAGCCAATCGATTAAAATCAATTCCATTAGCAGTTCTTTTTGCATAACCATAAATCGTTTGTGATGTCAAAGCCTGTAACTCTACTAAAATTGGTCTTGTCCCTTCCATACTTGAAACAATACAAGAACCTGATGGGTTATCCTCTCTCTCTGAAATTAGTATATCAGACGGGTTAGTGATTTCACACATTCCCTCTTCTCTCATTTCAAACATACCAATTTCATTTGTTGAACCAAATCTATTTTTAACTCCTCTTAAAATTCGGTAAGAAAAATATCTTTCTCCTTCTAAATATAAAACTGTATCCACCATATGTTCTAACACCCTTGGACCTGCAATATTACCTTCTTTTGTAACATGTCCAATAATAATCGTAGTAATTGCCCTAGACTTGCACACCCTCATCACTTGAGAAGTAATTTCTCTCACTTGGCTCACACTACCAGCTGCTGCCGATAACTCTTCTGAATACATCGTCTGAATGGAATCAATAATCACTAATTTAGGATTGATATCTATAATAGCCTGATTTACTATATCAATATCTGTCTCTCCTAAAAAGAGGATATCCTCATTGTCAATATTTAATCGATCTGCTCTCATTTTAATTTGTTCTGCCGATTCTTCACCAGACACATATAAAACCTTTCCTTCTCCTTTCACTTTATCACAAATCTGAAGGATTAAAGTTGACTTACCAATACCTGGTTCTCCTCCGTAGTAAAACTAATGACCCCTTCACTAAGCCTCCACCTAAAACATTATCCAATTCTCCAAAGCCTGTAGAAGTCCTAATCGTCTCCTTCGCCTCATAAGAACTCAGTTTTTGTGGAATATTATTCTTCAAATCCTTTTGTTTCAAGCCACTATTTTTACTTTCCATTACTTTTTGCTCGAAAAAACTATTCCAGCTATTACAAGCTGGGCACTTGCCGAGCCATTTACTAGACTCATTTCCACACTCATTACAAACAAAAATTGTTTTACTCTTTGCCATGTCATATTGGGGATGTTTCCCCTTCCCCCTTTATTTCTCTTTCCCATAATAGAACAAAAAAAGTATAGCATATTTTTTTTTAATTTGCTATACTTTTCCAATTAATTCATTAAAAATTTACAATCCTATTATTTATAAACATTCTATTTATACAAATTAATATTATCATATCATTCTTCATAAAATGTCCTAAAAGTGAATATCCCTATGCAACATTAATCTTTACTTCCAAAAGAAATCTTTTGGAAGAAGAAATTATGTACTTTGCCAAAAGTAACATCTTGATATAAGAAGTCATTAATTTCGTCTTCTAACTTTTGTTGAGTTGGTGTTAATTCAACTTTTATTTCTTGGTTCCAGTCTATCTTTTGTAAACAAAATGCTTTTAATCTACTCCAAAAACTTACTTTAGCTGGTAAATTTCCTCCTGCTTGTCTAATTGTTCCAACATTTTCTTGGTTGAATTGATTTGGTTGTCCTGCATTTTCTGTATTTCCTAATTCGACTCCTCCAAAAACACCTGATACTTTGTTTACATCTTCTATATCTGCCATTTGTTTTTCCTCCTTTGTAATATTATACAAATTTATTATTTAAATCATACTATATAATTTTCAATTAATCAATTCATTTAATGAATTTTTATATTAAATATTCATTACAACTCTGTTACATTTATGTTACATTTTTTTGCATTTCTAGCAATATATGGTCAATATCAGCACCTATACATTTTGCTTCTATGATATTATTTTCTAGTTTTTGTTCACTTTTTCCCGATGCTAAAATATAATTTTTTGTATGACCTAGATAAAAACCATTTTTTTCTTCTTCAAGTAATACTTCTACTTGTTTTCCTACATATTTTTTATTATATGCTTTTTGATTCTTATTGGATAATTCTATTAATTTTCGACTTCTTTCTTCTTTTATTTTTCCATCTATTTGGCCTGTCATTTGTGCAGCTTTTGTCCCTTTTCTTGGAGAATATTTAAATATATGCATTTTATAAAATTTAATTTCTTGTAAGAATTGATATGTTTTCTTAAATTCTTCTTGACTCTCCTGAGGAAATCCAACAATAATATCTGTTGTTAAAATCACATCTTCGTAAGCTTCCCTTAGTCTTTCAACAATGCTTTTAAAATCTTCAATTGTATACCTTCGATTCATTCTTTTTAGTGTTTCATTACATCCACTCTGTAAAGACAGATGGAAATGATGGCATATTTTTTCTAGTCTTGATAATCTTTCCACAAATGCCTCTGTAATTAAAAGTGGTTCAATCGACCCTAGACGAATCCTATGTATTCCATTTATTTGATTGATTTCCTCTAGCAAATCAATCAATCTATATTCTTTTTTAAAATCTTTTCCATAAGAAGCAATATGGATTCCAGTTATTACTACTTCTTTAATACCTTTTTGCACAATTTTCTCTATTTCTGCTATTATATTTTCTGGTTTTCTACTCCTTACTCTTCCTCTAGCATATGGAATAATACAGTAAGTGCAAAATCTGTCGCAACCATCTTGCACTTTGATAACTGCCCTTGTTTTTTCAGTGTATGTAATCTCACCTAATTCTACATATTCCTTTTGCCCCATAACATCTTGTATTTCACTATGCTTTTGTCTCTCTTTTAAATATTTTTCTATGATTTCTACTATTTCCTTTTTTTCGTTATTTCCTAATGCTAAATCAATTTCTTCGATTTCTTCCACTTCTTTTTTTGCTACTTGTACATAACAACCACAGGCTACTACAACAGCTTCGAAATTTAGTTCTTTCACTCTTCTTAACATCTGTCTTGACTTTCTATCAGACATATTGGTTACAGTACATGTGTTTATAATATATATGTCAGCCTTTTGCGTAGCTTCTACTATTTGATATCCTTTTTGAAGAAACTGTTGAATCATACTATTGGTTTCATATTGGTTTACTTTACATCCTAATGTGATAAATGCCACTTTTTTCATTTTTTCATTTTTCTCCTTATTTTGCATTACTATCATTATGGCATATTTTTACTTCGGTTTCAAGTGAAATACTACAAATCTCTCTATTGTTCAAATATAATTGTTACTACTACAAAACAAAACAACTTGCTTTCGTAGTAGTAACATATAATTTCCATTATTTTGAACTTTTTAATCGAATCACGTTTCAAGATGTTATATATTTGACTAGAATTATGTGGAAAGAGGCATTAGCCATGTGACCTATTATATATGCAATTCCTATCTCTTATCAAGCAACAAAGTCACTATTGCGAACTGACTAAGCATGGGCGGAAGGCGTTGTATGGGTAATTCTCTCCTGTGTCCCATTGGTGGAAACAAAATAGACCAGCATGGCTAATATCGAAGCCAGAACCTCCACGTCTAAATACTGGTGAAGACAAATCCACAAAATTAGAGAAATCATCATCCCAACTTTCTACTCCCTTAGAACTAGTTGATGTCTCATATACAGCATCTCCATATTTTGTATTATTATAATCATCATAACTATCATAATATTTGGAATCTATACCTGAAAAATCATAATAAGTACTATTTGACTTTTTACTACTTAGTATTCCTGTTACACGTTCCCATAATCCTCCTGCCATATCATATATTCCATACACATTTCCTGTTGTACTTGCTTTCCTCCTCCATTCTCATTATATCTGTACACGTTATTTAAAGTAGTTTGACTCGCATCTTGCGAATTTCCACATAGTCCTGTAATTGGAGAATAATTTGTTTTATCTCTATAATATGGATTATTCCATACTGCACTATTTTTTCCATATATACTTCTACTTAAGTATGCCACTGCTCCCCATTCTGTATTTTTCATCATATGAGAATCTATTTTACTTGTTCCTT
>CASDJM010000033.1 GCA_949280815.1 uncultured Clostridia bacterium
ATAAATATGAGGTAATTAAAGAATTAGTTGACCATGGGGGTAATAAAAAACGAGCAGCCAATAAATTAGGCTTAACGGTTAGACAAATCAATCTCCGACTCCATTATACTTAAATATCAAGGGTTTAATTTTAGACATTTTTATGATTATTTACTCGAGAAAGAAAATATTAATGTTTCATATACCTTTGTTTACACGACTTTAATGAATAATGGTATTCGTTCTCCTAAAGCTAGAAAAGCTACCAAAAGAAGACTAGCTAAGAAAAATTACAAAAAGAAAAGAAACTAAAAAATAAACCAGAAGAAGAAAATGAATACTACCAACCATATGAGAATAATCAATTAAAATGTTTTAGAGCAAAGACAGAATGTCTTGTAATTAAAGATTTAACGGAGATTTATTAGTAACTGTTGATGAAAAAGTATATTCCGCCAATGACACATCCTTGGAAGCTAGCATCATTTAAGATGCAATTAGAAAAAGCACATACAGAACATGTATATGCTTAACCGAGATGACGAAATATCTTAATTAAATCTATCGCCTAATTATATTATGGGCAAAAAATAGATTTTAATACTAAAAAAATTAAATCTAGAGCCTGCCTCGTGGCGAGCGAAAAGAGACGCTAGATTAGCTTCAAAACGGAAAATAATTTTTCCGTTAATGTTTAGAAATTTTTGGGACATTTTCAAAAGTTATTGACACTTATTTATGTAAAATGAAGATAGATTTACTAGAAATCTAAGTAAAAGTGTAAAATTTTCATATATAATCACAAAAAGCGGGCAATGCCCGCTTTTTGTGATTATATATGAAAATTTTTTTTACCAGCTTTTAATCTGCTGGAAGAGACAAATTAACTTCTAATATAGAAGAATACACAATCTCTTCGTTTCCTTCTGGATTTATTATTTTAACAAAGGTTCTAAATTTTACTAAAGTTCCTGTCTCCCATGCATGAGGAGAAAAGGAAATATTATTCGTCCATTCTGCAGATCCCTTGGAAGTAGTGGCTTCATTTATAACAGTATAAACATCGCCACCAACTATTAAAGTTGACTCATCAAAATCTTTGTTAGTATATACGTATCCCCATTCGGTACGTTCAAAGCCTTCTGGAATCTCTGTTTTCATGAAAAGTCTTACCGTTAAGTCATCTGGTAAGAGCTTATAACCAGTGAATCGTAATAATACTTCTGGCTTAGAATCGGGTGTATTTGAATAGACTGGAATATAAGTTATATTGTCCTTTACATAAAACGATACAACCGTCTGCTTAGATATAGTGTTTCCCTGTTCGTCTTGCCAATGGGAGAAGTTTACTAATGTCGCAGGTTTGATTGTTATATATGCACCATACGATGCGCTATTTCCTCTAATTTCCCCATCTACACAGTCTATAATTTCTGTGTTGGGAATATTGAGGTTAAAAAATTCTGGCTCAACTGTTGGTTCTGCCGTCGGTTCTGCCGTCGGTTCTGCCGTTGGCTTTGTTGATGGTTCTGCCGTTGGCTTTGTTGATGGTTCTGCCGTCGGTTCTGTCGTTGGCTTTGTTGATGGTTCTGCCGTCGGTTCTGCCGTTGGCTTTGTTGATGGTTCTACCGTCGGCTTCGTTGATGGTGAAACAGTCGGTTGCGATGTTGGTACAATAACTATTATTGGCGGTTTCGCAGTCGGTTTCGTTGATGGTTCTGCCGTTGGCTTTGTTGATGGTTCTGCCGTTGGCTTTGTTGATGGTTCTACCGTCGGCTTCGTTGATGGTGAAACAGTCGGCTCTGCAGATGGAGAATCCGTTGGTGTTGCAGTCGGCTGTGCCGATGGCTTAGGCACTACCTGCTTTGGCACGACAGGAAAAGCTATAGTATCCTTGTGCTTCCCAAATTTGACAGTAACAATAAACTCATTGTTACTATTGGCTTTTACTTTTTTTGCGGCTGAGACTGTATAAGTGGAAAGTTTTTTATTCTTTCCCTTAGAATATTCAGCCATGACAATAGATTTCTTTTTAAAACTACTTATAGGAAAGGGACTGCCTTCCGTTAAACCAGTTAATTTAGATTGCTTAATGTAAATCTCCGTAATGCGGTTTACAGGAAGATAAACAGCTTTTTCTGTTTTCCCCTTTCTTATAGTTATTTTGAAACCTTTCTTTGAATACTTAACGGTATTACCTTTTTCTAAGACAGACCAGTTAGTAAACGCTTTTCCTTTGTAAGTAGGTTTAACAACCTTTTTAACAGAACTTTTAGAGACAATACTTCCCTCTCTGAGAAGCTTGCCAGTCTTTTTTAATACAAGAGAGCAGTACGGACACGTACATGCTGACCCATCTGCTGTCTTTGCATTGACTTGTGTGGTTTCCCCTGCCAGCGCAACCACAAGCGCTATAGCTATAAACCGGCAAAAAATTTTTCCTTTCATAGATAAATCCTCCTTTTCTTATTTAAATATAAATTTTAGAAAAAACTTTGCTAATTCTAATAATAGAATTCTCCTCTTTTATTATACTAAAATTTACCCGAAATGTCAATTTTTTATGTAAAATCAAAAACAAAAACGATTGACAAAAGTTAAGAAAAGAGCTAAAATAATAATGTTGAGGAAAATTGAAAAAGGGGTGATGGATTTGCTAAAGATTTATCATACAGACATAGAAACAAACAAAATGGAAGAAATCAAAGAGTTCAAAAAAGGAGCATGGATTAACTTAGTAAATCCGTCGGAGAGCGAAATAAACAAAGTATGTGAAAACATCAATATACAAGAAGACTTTATTAGAGATGCCTTAGATTATGAGGAAAAAGCAAGAATTGACCAAGAAGATGACGACAATACAATCCTTTTTGTAGTGGATGTTCCTATTATAGAAAAAAAGGAAGATAATGATATTTATACAACTATGCCATTAGGAATGATTGTGGTCAGAGATGACTTTTTTGTGACTGTATCATTAAAGAAAAATAGAGTAATTGAAGATTTTGAGAAGAACAAAATAAAGAATTTTCAAACTTATATGAAAACAAGATTTATTTTTCAAATTTTGTATTTAAACTCATCCTATTATCTAAATTATCTAAAACAAATTAACAAAGAAACAGAAATAGCAGAATATATCTTAAAAAATTCAATGAAAAACAAAGAACTATTAAAATTGTTGAGTATAGAAAAAGGTCTAGTATATTTTACTACCTCTTTAAAGTCAAATGAACTGGTTATGGAGAAAACAATGAGAGGTAAAATTATAAAATTATATGAAGATGATGAAGAAATATTAGAGGATGCTATTACAGAAAATAGACAAGCAATTGAAATGGCGCAGATTTATAGAGACATATTAAATGGAACAATGGATGCATATGCTTCTATTATTTCAAATAACCTAAATGGAGTGATGAAGTTTTTAACATCTATTACAATTGTACTTGCTGTACCAACTATGATTTCTAGTTTTTGGGGGATGAATGTTGGATTGCCATTTCAAGATAGTCCGTTTGGTTTTATAACAATGATATTGATATCAGTGGTATTGACATTGTTAGTAACTTGGTGGTTGAAAAAAAGAGATATGTTGAATTAAAATAAAAAAATAATATTGGAAGAGCCCTGATTTTGGGGACAGAGGAAAAAATCATCCTCCGTCCCCAAAATCAGGGTTCACTCAAAATCATCTTTTTAAAATTCAGGTCCCACAATACTTGTGATTTTTTCTAGTTGAGTTTTTAAATTGTCATATAGTTCTTGTGAGATAGATGGCTGAACACCGTTAATCAAAGCGGTATCGTAATCAGTAATCATTTTTTCAATGTCTAATAATTTCATACTTCGAGTTTTAGAAGCGGTATTTTTATACATATAAATTGGAATATAATCAGCATGGTCAATGCTGATTTTTCCATCTGTATGTTTTGTTATTTTTAAGTTTAAGATAATAGAGTTTCTTGTATTTTCAGCATTTTGATCACAAATAAAATTTCCTAAAGCATATATTACGAATCCATCTTTTTGAGTACCATCTTCTAAAGTGACGGTTCTTTTTTCCATTGGTTCTAAGACATGAGGATGATTTCCTAAAATAATGTCCACTCCGTTTTGGAATAGAAAATCAGCTAATTCTTCTTGTTCTGGGCTGGCTGTTGTTCGATATTCAGTGCCCCAATGCATACAAGCTACTATGATATCAGCATTTTCTTCTTTAGCACTTTGAATGTCTTTTTGGATTAAATCTTTATCAATCAGATTAACACAAAATTCTTGCCCAGAAGGAACTGGAATTCCATTGGTTCCATAAGTATAATTGATAAAAGCAATTTTAATTCCTTTCACATACTTAAACAAAATTTCATCTCGATCTTCTTGGGTTTTATAAGTTCCTAAATGAGAAATATCAGCATCATTTAAAACGTCAATTGTTCTGGAAAGTCCTGAAAATCCCATGTCTAGGCAATGATTTCCAGCAGTAGATAAAATATCTACTCCAATTTTTTTCAAATCATAGGCTAAATTATCAGGAGAATTAAAGGTTGGATAATTACTATATCCTCGTTCTTTACCAGCAAAACTGGTTTCTAGACTCCCAATAGTGATATCAGTAATTTTAGTATAACGATAAATATCTTCAAAAACATAAGAAAAATCATAATTATGGTCTTCATCATCTGTTTCTACGTAAGCGTCTAAATATTGTGTATTATGACACATAACATCACCAATAGCAGTCATAGTAAAAGTAGTATCAGTTTCTTTTTTTTCAGTTTCTTTTTGGCTAGAAGCATCTGTATCTGAGATACTTTGTTGTATACTAGCATCAACAGATTTTACAAATTGTTGATGTTGAATATAATTGTAAATTTGATAAAAAATAGCAATGCCTAACAAAATAATAAGAAGACTAATAATGACAATAGATAGAGTTTTAATAAATTTTTTATCAAAGTATTCTTTATTGAAAATTTTAATTTTTCTATTTCCTCTTCCTCTTTGATTTCTTCTCATAATCACAAATTCTCCTTTTCCGTAACTTTTGCCGAAAAGTCGCCAAAAGAGATCTATTAGCTACTTGAGCGTAGCGAATTTAAGTTGGTTATTGAAGCTTTATTGATTACAGATAATTTATGCTGTGTTCGAACCTTTTTGGCAATTTTTCTATCAACAAATTATCACAAAAAAACTAAAAATTCAATAAAATGTATAATTTTTAGATAAAAACATATACTAATAAAAAATCAATTTATTATTTAGTAAAAAACAAAGGAGGGAAAACAAGTGAAAGTAGTTGACAAAATCGCTTTGGTATTGATTATTATAGGTGCTATCAATTGGGGATTAATTGGAATTTTTAATTTTAATTTAGTAGAAGCTATTTTTGGAAATATGACTGTTCTTTCAAGGATTGTTTATGGACTAGTTGGTGTATCTGGCTTATGGGGAATTAAATTATTGTTTGATGATTAAGAACAACAGTAAGATAATATAAAATGTCTTAACCTTTTAGGGGGCATTTCGTGCTATACCTGTTGTTTGTATGCGAATAATTGCAAAGCAATGTTTCTATGAAACATAAAAGAGGCCGGAAATTACTTCCGGCTCTTTTTGGATGTCTGAGATTTAGATATTCCTAAATCCTCATATAATCTTTTAATCATCTTAGATGTCTCACGCTCATAAGCCAGAGGTTGTATCTTTCCTAAAGGCTTAAGCGTTCTTTTATGTTTCGATGGTTTAGAACTCATATTACCTCCTTTTCTACAATAAACCCCAAAGTTACATAATCATTATAACATATGTGTATCAAAAAAAGCAATATTAGCTTGAAAAATCAATCCATATCATGTATAATGCTAAGTGTTATAAGAAAGAGAAAGGATGAGTTTAACATGTTAAGTGCAAACGGAGTAACCGTTAGATTTGGTAAAAGAGTATTATTTGAAGACGTAAACATTCGATTTGGTAAAGGGAATTGTTATGGAATCATTGGAGCCAATGGAGCTGGAAAGTCAACCTTCCTTAAGGTTTTATCAGGAGAAATAGAGCCAAGTAAAGGTGATGTTAGTATCGACAAAGGTGAAAGACTTTCTATTTTGAAACAAGACCACTTTGCTTTTGAAGAATTTTCAGTAATAGATACTGTTATCATGGGAAATAAAGAGCTTTATGACATTATGAAAGAGAAAGAAGAAATTTATGCCAAACCAGATTTTTCAGAAGAAGATGGCATGAAGGCAGCTAAACTAGAGGAAAGATTTGCGGAATTAGACGGTTGGAATGCAGAATCAGATGCGGCTATGTTATTAAATGATTTAGGAATTATACCAGACAATCATTATAAATTGATGAAAGAAATAGAAGCAAAAGACAAGGTAAAAGTTTTATTGGCACAAAGTTTATTTGGAAATCCTGATGTCTTATTATTAGACGAACCTACCAATGACTTAGATTTGAAAAGCATTAACTGGCTACAGGACTTTTTAATGGACTTTGACAATACAGTAATTGTTGTATCACATGATAGATATTTTTTAAACAAAGTATGTACTCATATAGCAGATGTTGACTTTGGAAAAATCAAAGTATATCCAGGAAACTATGATTTCTGGTATGAATCTAGCCAATTAGCATTAAAGCAAGCGAGAGAACAAAATAAGAAAAAAGAAGAAAAAATCAAGGAATTACAAGACTTTATTGCTAGATTTAGTGCAAATGCTTCTAAATCAAAACAAGCAACTTCAAGAAAGAAAACATTAGAAAAAATAGAATTAGATGAAATAAAACCATCTAATAGAAAATATCCATACGTAGATTTCAAACCAGAAAGAGAACCAGGAAAAGAAATTTTACAAGTAAAAAAGATATCTAAAACAGTAGAAGGTGTAAAAGTATTAGACAAGATATCCTTTGATGTAAAACAAGGAGATAAAATAGCCTTTTTAGCAGATAATGAAATTGCCAAAACCGTATTATTTCAAATTATTGCAGGAGAAATGGAACCAGATGAAGGAGAATTAGTATGGGGAACGACGATTACTCAAAATTACTTCCCAAAAGATAACAATTATTTATTTGACACAGATGAAGATGTAACCGAATGGCTTAGGAAGTATTCAAAAGACCCAGATGAAACTTATGTAAGAAGCTTTTTAGGAAGAATGCTATTTTCAGGAGATGAAGCATTAAAAAAAGTTAATGTTTTATCTGGTGGGGAAAAAGTAAGATGTGTTTTATCTAAAATCATGTTATCAGGGGCTAACTTCTTAATATTTGATGAACCAACTAATCACTTAGACATGGAAAGTATTACATCTGTGAATGAGGGAATGAAGAAGTTTATTGGAAATATCTTATTTACTTCACATGACCATGAATTGACACAGACAGTAGCAAATCGAATTATTGATCTTAAAGAAGATGGTCAAGTCATTGACAAAGAAGTTACGTATAATGAATATTTAGGAGTGGAATAATATTCAAAACGTCCCCACTGGTTCCGGGATAAAATGGGGAAATAAATAATATCCCCATTTTATCCCGGAACCAGTGGGGACGTCAAGGAGGATAAAAATGGCTCGAGTTGATAAAATTAATTATTATTTGAATATTGCAGAAACTGTTGCAGAGAGAGGAACATGCCTAAGAAATAATTACGGAAGCATTATTGTAAAAAATGATGAAATCATATCAACTGGATATTCTGGTGCTCCACGAGGTAGAAGGAATTGTTTGGATTTAGGCTATTGTATCAAGAGTGATATGCCAAGTGGCAAGGGATATGATAGATGTAGGTCAGTTCATAGCGAGCAAAATGCTATGCTTAGCGCTGCAAGAAAGGATATGATTGGAGCTACCCTGTATATGGTTGGTATAAATAGTCGAAATGGAGAATATGTGACAGATAATTGGCCTTGTACTTTTTGTAAGAGAATGTTAATCAATGCAGGCATAAAAGAAGTGGTCATGAGAGATACGAAAACGAAGTATCGAATTGAACAGGTACAGGATTGGATTGAAAAGGATGATTCCTTACAATATTAATGAAAATGCATATAAGGAAAGGAAAAATATATGGCAATTGATGATAAAAAAGTTAAAGAATTTGAAGATAATTATAGAGAGAAATTGTTTAATAGCTTCAGAACAATCTCTTTAAATCAATCAAAAGTATTTGCAGCAACTGAAAAAATAAGAAGAGAGAATAATTTAATTACAGATTTGCCCAATATAGGAATCACATTAAATAATAAATTAGTTCAGTTGCAACATGAATTTGAAAATGTAGGAATATCTATATATTTGGAAAAAACTGAAAATTGTAAAGAAATTAAATTAAATTATATAGGAGAAGCAGTTTTACTAGATTTAATAAGATATGCTAGAAATGGAATTGAAAGTTCAAATGAGTATCAAGAGAAATTTGACTTGATAGTAACGAAAAAACTGAAAAAAATACATGGAAGGGAAGACGACAGTGCAATCACAAAAGTATTTACAAAAATGAAAAGGACTTTGGTTCCTCTAAAACAAAAAGATTTGTTATTTACACAAAAAGAGATACAAACAATTAACCAAACTTTATCTAGTTATAAAGATGTAGATAATCAATTGTGGAATTATAATTTAAGAAGTAATGTAGTATCTAGTATAACAAAGAAAATCAGAGAACAAAAATGTTCAGCTAATGAGGTACCAAAGTTATTAGAAGAAAGTGTTATTCCTGATTTGCAAAAATTAGGATTAGCTGATTTAATACCAGAACTTCAAAGAACTTTAGTAGAAGAATATAAAAAAGATTTGCCAGCTTCAGAAATTTATCAAATTAGTAAAAAAGATATGCATTTATATGTTCCTGATTTTAATAGAGAAACTAAACATACTGAAAAAACAACAGAGGAATTACACAAACAAGAACAAATGATTATAGAACAGGAAGAAACAACACAAACTATGAACGCAAGTTTAAAGCAAGAAGGAATAACATTAGAAGATTTTTCAGTAATTGATAGTGAGGTAAGTGCTTTGGATAGACAAAAAATGATAAATATGATAAGCAATGAACAGAAAACAGAAAAAAATGAGGGAGAAAATCTTGTATTAAAGGAAGATAAAAAACTGGGGGAAGAAGGAGGTAATATATCATTATAGAAATAGAAGGAAACAATACGACAAGTGAATATAAAAATGCTTTATCTGAAATAAATGTTATATTAAATTTATTGTCAGAAGATATGAAAAGCAAAATTCCGCAATCTTTTTTTGAGTTCGTAAATAAAAATAAATCTGAAACATATTGTCCTAATTTTGATATGGATTTCCCATTAAAAGAACAAAAGTTAATGAGAGAAACAAAGGTGATTTTATCTTTGATATATAGAAGCTATTTATGCGATGAAGATACCAAGAGAAAATTAGAGATTGATGATATAATTGAGATAAGAACAAAATATAGTTATGAGAATTTGTTTAAAAAATTAAACTAGTAAATAAAATAAAAACACTTGACCAAACTAATACCTAATCTGTTATAATAAGTAACAGATTAAAATTTTAATGAAAGAAGGATAAACAATGGAAAAAATCATTAAAACAATAGCAGAAGAATTAAACATAAAGCCATCACAAGTAGAAAACACAGTAAAACTAATTGATGAAGGAAATACCATACCTTTTATTGCACGTTATAGAAAAGAAGTTACAGGAGGTTTAAGTGATGAAGTTTTAAGAGATTTGGGGGAAAGGTTAAATTACCTTAGAAACTTAGAACAAAGAAAAGAAGAAATCATAAAATCAATTGATGAACAAGGCAAATTAACCGATGAAATTTTGCAAGCAGTTGCTATTGCTAAGACGTTAGCAGAAGTAGAAGATATTTATCGTCCATATAAACAAAAAAAGAAAACTAGAGCAACAGTAGCAAAAGCAAAAGGATTGGAGCCATTAGCACAAATTATTATGGAACAAAAAGAGACAACACCAATCCAAGAAATTGCTAAAGAATATATCAATATTGATAAATTATCAGAAGAAGATAAGAAAAATAAAGATAAAGTAGTAAATAACGAAGAAGAAGCAATTCAAGGTGCTTTAGATATCATAGCAGAGGATATTTCTGACAATGCTAAATACAGAAAAGAGATTAAGAGACAATGCTACAGAGAAGGATTAATTGAGACAAAGGCAACTAACCCAGAAGAAAAGTCAAATTATGAAATGTATTATGAATATAGCGAAGCGATTAAATATATCCCAAGTCATAGAATTTTAGCTATCAATCGTGGAGAAAAAGAGGAATTTTTAAAGGTAAAAATTCAAAAACCAGAAGAAAGAATATTAGCATACATAGAGAGAGATACGATAAAAGGTGAGACACAATTTACGGAAATGCTAAAAGAAACAATTTCAGATGGTTTCAAAAGATTAATTGAGCCATCGATTGAAAGAGAAATCCGTAGTGATTTAACAGAAAAAGCAGAAGAAAAAGCAATCAAAGTATTTGGTCAAAATTCAAAACAACTATTATTAGGGGCACCAATTAAAGGAAAAACGGTTATGGGATTTGACCCAGCTTATCGTACTGGCTGTAAAATAGCAGTTATCGACGAAACAGGAAAAGTTTTAGATTATACAACTGTATACCCAACGGAACCACAAAATGATGTAGTTGGAGCAAAAAAAGAGCTTCTAAAATTGATTGAAAAAGATAAAGTTGATATGATAGCCATTGGAAATGGAACAGCTTCAAGGGAGTCAGAAATGTTTGTAGCAGATATGATAAAAGATGCTTCCAGAACAGTTCATTACGTGATTGTAAGTGAAGCAGGAGCATCTGTGTATTCAGCTTCTAAACTAGCGACGGAAGAATATCCAGATATTAACGTATCCATTAGAGGTGCTATTTCGATTGCTAGAAGATTACAAGATCCATTAGCAGAATTGGTAAAAATAGATCCAAAAGCAATCGGAGTAGGACAATATCAACATGATGTCAATCAAAAGAGATTAGCAGAAAGCTTAACAGGTGTAGTAGAGGATAGTGTTAATAAAGTAGGAGTAGATGTTAATACGGCAACACCATCTTTACTATCTTATGTTTCAGGTATTAATAATTCAATTGCTAAAAATATTGTGAAATATAGAGATGAAAATGGAAAATTGAAAAATAGAAAACAATTATTGAAAGTTCCTAAACTTGGGAAAGTAGCTTTTGAGCAATGTGCTGGTTTCTTAAGAATTTTAGACGGCGATAATCCATTAGAAATTACGGCTGTTCACCCAGAGAGTTATGAGCCAACTGAAAAGTTGCTTGCTAATTTAGGGTTTGATAAAAAAGATTTAACGGATAAAGAAAAATTAGAAGCATTAAGAAAGAAATTGAAAAGTGTTGACGTACCTACTATGGCAAAAGAATTGGAAATTGGAGAAATGACATTATCTGATATTATAGATGAATTATCAAAACCAGGTAGAGATCCTCGTGAAGATATGCCAAAGCCAATTTTACGAAGCGATGTTTTGAAATTAGAAGATTTAAGGGAAGGTATGGTACTAAGTGGAACGGTCAGAAATGTCATTGACTTTGGAGCGTTTGTCGATATTGGTGTAAAACATGATGGACTAGTCCATATTTCTGAAATGAGCGACAAATTTATTAAAAATCCATCAGAAATTGTTTCTGTTGGTGATGTAGTAAAAGTAAAAGTTATTAAGATTGATAAAGAAAGACAAAAAGTAGGACTTTCTATGAAAGTTTAAAGATGTCCTGATTTTGGGGATGGAGGAAAAAATCATGATTAATTGATATTTTCCTCCGTCCCTAAAATCAGGACGTTACAAATTATTTATATTTTTCTTGAATTGCTTGAATTTCATCAAAATGATTTTTCAGAATATCCAAAAACACGTCTGTAAGTTCTGGATCAAATTGCGTACCTTTATATTTCTCAAATTCGGCAATAACGGTTTCTAAAGGCAAAGAGTCACGATAGGTTCGTTTTGAAGTCATAGCATCAAAACTGTCTGCAATGGCTGTAATCCTAGCTAAATAAGGAATATCATCTCCTCGTAATTGACTTGGGTAACCATGCCCATCATATCTTTCGTGATGATGTTTTACAATCGGAATCATATCTTTAAAAATAGTTGCAGTTGATAAGATATGGGCACCAATAGATGGATGATTTTTTATTTCAGAATATTCATCCTCTGTTAGTTTGCTTTCTTTTAATAAGATACTATCAGGAACTCCGATTTTTCCGATATCGTGAAATAATCCACCCACCTGTAAAAGTCTTATATCGTTGTCTGGCAAGTTGATTTTTTTACCAATTAATACAGCAATTTCAGAAACTCGATCAGAATGACCTCTTGTGTAGGTGTCTTTTGCTTCTACTGTATAACGCAAAGTTTCAATACTTTCTAAATAAGATTTTTCTAGTTCTTTATTTATTTTCTTAATTTCATTCATTTGTGCAATTGATTTGATACCAGATTCAATCAATAACAATAATTGATTAAATTTATCACTTTTCTCACAATATCCTTGAATATCAAGTTTTTTAATTGTTTCTAAAGGGGGAGCTAAATCTTTGTGACCAGTTAGTAATAAGATATATAATTGTTTATTAAATTTTCTGATTTCTTCTACTACTTGATCCCCATGAATAGGAGTCATGATAAAATCTAAAATCATTAAATCAAAGTGTTCGTTTTTTACTTTTTCTATGGCTTTCACAGCATCTGTAACACCAGTAAACTCATAACCAGACCTTTTTAAAAAGATAGATAAAGAATCGATAATTCCTTCTTCATCATCAACTGCAATGATTTTGTAGTGTTTATTTTCATTATTTTCTAAATTTTGTAGCCCTTTTCTCATACTAACAACCTCCTTAATCGGAATCAATCAAGTGTTTTCCACATTATATTAATAAAAAGTGGAAAAAGCAAGAGATTTAATAAAAAAAGTGTGCAGTGCAATTAGAAAGCCCTGATTTTGGGGACGGAGGAAAAAATCATGATTAATTGATATATTTTTCTATGTTAATTTATATTATTTTGCAGACCGAGGTAGTTAACCCTAGAGAATTTACTTCGTAGTTGTGAGGCAAAAAATAATATAGATTAACATCTAAAATATTTTATTAACTCTATGTCATGGTTTTTTCCTCCATCCCCAAAATCAGGGCGGATTCAAAATTATAAAGGAAGAATAATGTAAAATGTAGTGCCTTTTCCTTCTTCTGATTCGACTGTTATATTACCATTGAAGTGAGCGCGGATAGTGGAGTAAGACATATATAAACCAAGACCAGTGCCATTTTTACCTTTAGTAGTAATCATTTCTTTGAATAGTTTGTCTTTTACATTTTTCGGCATACCAGAGCCATAATCTTTAATAGAAATAATTAATTTATGATTATTTTTTTCAACCGTTAAATCTATGGTTTGTTCCGTCTTTCCACCATAGGCTTGAATGGAATTAGATATCATATTATTAATAACTTGTACCAAACTATTAACATCACCATGAATGATAGTGCTTTCATCTACTTTTATAGCGGTATTTAAATAGGTAAGAGAATTTTTTAGTTCATGTTTCATTAAAATGTCTACTCTTTTTATTAATTCTTCTACTGTAAAAGAAATATCTTCTTCATTGGTCAGAGTAACGGCTTGACCTTTTACAGCTGTAATAATGTCTGACATATATTCTGTGTGAGTTTTAATTTTACTAATCCATGTTGACATGTCTTTAGCAATTTCGTGATGGTCTTCATCATTTACTTCAGGGTCACCAATAGAAGCGTCATATTCTTTTACTAAATCAGTTAAGCCTTCAGCTGCACCTGAGATTGACATGATAGGTGTTTTTAGGTTGTGAGCAATTCCACCAATTAATTGACCAAGTGATGCTAAACGTTCTCTTTCCATGAGCGTTTCTTGATTATCATGAAGCTGTTCTATATTATGTTTGGTTAATTCCTGTATTTTATTATACGAAATAATTAAATTTCCGAATTCGTCATTAGAGGTTAAAGCAAGAGGGCGCATAACACTAGTATCTGTATTTTTGGTCATATCCATGAAACTATTTGATATAATATTAATGTCATTGGATAAGGATTCGGCAAATAAAGTTAATATTATTATATTAATGAATACTAATATAATAAAAGCAATAGAGAAATAGATTAATATGTCAATTGATAAAATGCTAAAATAAACTCCAACAGTATAAATTATACCATCTATTTCGATATCAATGGTAGCTCCTTGACAGTCAATTCCGTAATATTCATAGACTCTTCCATCATTTGCTGGAGATAATTCATTTAGATATTTATTGAAAAAATTACTTACTTGAATTTCTTCACCATTTATATCAAAATAATTATTATCAGATGTTTTAATAAATAGAAAATCATCTTTACTTGTTATATTAATAGTGTGTAATTTTTGTAACAAATCAGAGAAACTTGAAAAAGTATTATATTTTTTAAAATAGTATAAAGTATTATGATAAGTTTCAAAAACAGAATTTCCAGTTTTAATGGAAACTACAGAATATCCTAATAATGAGGTAAATAATACAGAGATTAGGATTAAGGGTAAAATGTTATAAAAAAGTCTTTTTTTCAATGTAGATCTTTTTAAACCAATCGTGTTATCATAAGGAAGTTTTATTAATATTTTTTTAAATACATTGCAAGTATAAATAAAAACAGAGGTCACATATAAAGTCATTAAAGAAAGAACTAAGATAAATAGTTTTAAAGTAGTAATGCTGAATTGATGAATGGTATAAGCATGGATGACAGTAAGGGCAATACTTGGAATGACAATATTTAAGACAAGAATGGAATAAGGAGCAGTAAATAATTTATTTCTTACATAATTGATTTCTTCAATGGAGTAATTGGTAGAATTTCTAAGTAAATTACTATACTTAATTAGAAATCGGGTTTTCCAAAAGGTAACAATAGCAAAAATAGCAAAAATAGCAAAAGCAATGGATAAAACCTGTGATAAATAGTTTGTATTTTCTACTTCTACTTGAAAGTTTGTGGCATAGGTACCTTTTGGATAATTTAAAATAGTAGGAATTAAAAAGTAATAAATAGCTGTCAACACAATTAGCCCTAAGGTAAGGGCTAACAATAGTTTGAATTGAATTTTGTATTTTTCTAGAATCTTTTTCACAAGACAACCTCCTTTTACATAGCCACTAATTAATCCTTAAAGTTTATTATATTTTTTTAAAGTAACAATTCGGGGGGACCAGCAAGCATGCAGTCTGTTATTCTATGACAGACTGTGCGATGCGGGGAGTTCTTTACAAAAAATATAATAAACTTTTAATGAAAAAATGGTAACTTTATAACAAATATTTTTTCTTATGTAAATAGTCAATAATTTTTTGAATATATTCAGTCGTAACCTCAGGCCACTCAAAATTTAATTTTTCTAAACAAGAATTAGTATTCAGATTTTTTTGATTAACAGTAGCACTAAAAGAAAGACCTAACGTATCATCTAAATCATTTACAATTCCTTTTAAAATATTCTCTTCTGAATGCTGATTGGATAAAGCAACGATTTTTTGTTTAAAGTCATTACCAGAAAGAATTTCAGTAGAAAAACCCAGATTTTCAAAGATTTTTAATAAAGTAGAAACTGGAATATAATTTTCATTAAACAAATGAAAAACATAGTGAGTCGTTTGCACATTAGAAATCAATTGAAAAATAGCTTTTGCACAATAATCAACAGGCGTAAATTCTAAAAATTCATTTACCATAGTATTAGGCAAAATATGATATTTTAAAATCATCATTAAAATATTATAAAAAGCATTTGCCTCAAAATTTTGTTGGAAAGTGCCATCATCATATCGACTTGTTAAATTTCCAACGCGTAAAATAGTAGCATTCAAACCTTCTAAGGTTTTTTCGTAAATTAATTTTTCTGCTTCAAATTTTGTTTGAATATATACATTTTCATCATATTGTTGACCAATATAAAAATCATTCTCATCAAAAGTATTATAATTTTTCTGGTGATTTACTAAGTAATTTCCAGAAACACCAAGAGTTGAAGTATGAATTAGCACTAAGTTGTGTTTCATACAAAGGTCAATTAAATTTTGAACAACGTCTATATTAACTTTTTTAAACTGTTTGTAGTCTCCATAGTATTTAACATTAGCAGCAGTATTGACAGTTAAATCAATTGATTCAGCTAATTCTTTATATTGGCTAGCTAATAATCCAAAACGTGGTTTCGTAATATCAGAATCAATGATATCAATTCGATTCAAAGGAAGCTTTTTATTAAAATAAAAACAGTACAAGCTAGAGAGTCTTTTGATAGTATTTTCACCATTTTTGCTACGAATGATACAAGTAATATGGCTATCGCTATTTGTTAGAAATTCTTTTAATAAATGAATGCCCAAATAGCCAGTACAACCTAATAAGAGAATATTTTTATAATGCTTTTTCGTAAATTGCATCATACTAGGGTGCTGATTAAAACTACGATTTACGGTAGATAGATAAGTTGTATCTACATTAGTAACTTTTTCGTTGTTTGTATTTTCAATTAATTGTGCTAGATTTTTAATGGTTCTACTTTGATAAAAATCCTGTGTATTTAGTTTATAGTCGTATGCTAACATTTTTGTTTGTATACGAATGATATCAAGAGAGTCAATATGATAATCAAAGATATCATCTTCAATTCCTATTCTAGAGACAGATAGACAAGTTTTAAAAATAGAGCATAGATCTTTTTCTATTTTCGTAAAAGGTTTTACATATTGAGTCGTAATCCTTGCTTCTTTTAAATTGGGTTCTGGCAAAGCTTTACGGTCTACTTTATGATTCAAAGTTAAAGGAATTTTATCAATTGGCACAAAGTAGCTTGGAATCATATAATGTGGCAAAACATCAACCAAGTATTTTTTTAATTCTGTCATGTCTATTTCTTTTTGAGATACGAAATAAGCACATAAATATTTTTTACCATCTGCATCTGTTTTATCAATTACAACACATTGTTCAATTCCTTCAAAGGTTAAAATATGATTACTAATATCATCTAATTCTACACGATAACCACGTATTTTTATTTGATGGTCTTTTCGTCCTAAACAGATTAATTCACCATCTGACTGCCAATAGCCTAAATCTCCAGTTTTATAGATGGTATCATTCCCATATGGATTGGCTACAAAAACAGAATTCGTTTTTTCTGGATTATGGTAATAGCCACAACCTACACCATCTCCGCCAATACAGATTTCTCCAACAGAACCAATTGGTTGTAAATGCAAATGTTCATTTAAAATATAAATTTGTGTATTATGAATGGGTTTTCCAATGGTAATGAAATTCGTATGGGTAACATCTTTCAAAGTGGAATAAACAGTAGTTTCTGTTGGTCCATATAAGTTGAAGATTTTAGCTTTGGTTTGTTCTTGCAATTTGTCTAATAAGGTGATAGGAAGCGGTTCTCCTCCTAGTATAAATTCTTTTATCGTAAATAAGGAATTGATATAGGCAGTATCTGAAAATAATAGTTCTATCCTAGAAGGAGTGGATAGTAGTTTCGTGATTTTATGTTTCTGAATCATATCACTTAATAATTTTGGACTTTTACTTTCTAATTCATCAGCAATAACAAGTGTTAACCCAGATAATAAAGTAGGAAATAGTTCAAAAACAAAGATGTCAAAACATACAGTCGTAACAGATAATACTTTATTATCACGTGAAGGTGTATAATTTAGGTGCTCTTGCATACTTTTTACAAAGTTTAAAACATTGTAATGCCTGATGATTACTGCCTTTGGAACACCAGTCGAACCAGAAGTATACATGATATAACAAGGTTTATCGCTTGGGATAGAAAGATTTAAATTTTCTACTTTTTCATCAAAAGATAAATCCTCATAATTAATACAAAGACCTTGATAATCTATTTTTTGATAAAAATCTTGGTTGGTAATTAATAGTTTTGTATTGCTGTTTTCTAACATAAACTCAATTCGTTCAATTGGATATTCTGAATCAATTGGTAGATAGGTATGACCAGATTTGAGAATTGCCAAAATGGTAACAATCATTGAGACAGAACGATTTAAGGATAAGGCAATCATATCGGTAGAAATATTTTGGTCTAATATTTTTTGGGCAAGAAAATTTGCTTTCTCATTTAATTCTTCATAGGTATAAGAATTATTTTTATCCGTAACAGCGATATTTTTTGGATATTGTTGTGCCATTTTTTCAAATTCTTTTACAAGATTAGAAGATTTAGGATAGGTTATTTTTGTATCATTAAAGGTTTTTAACAATAATTTTTTTTCGGCAGGAGAAATAATCTCTAATTCTTCTACTAGTTTATCAGGTCGCTTCAAAACCTGATTCATGATATTTAAGATACGTTCATGCATGAAATCAATATCTTCATTAGAAAAAATATCAGTTAGAAAGTCATAATGAATGGATAAATTATCTTTTTCCTGGGCAATATTTTTAATGTGGATTTGTAAAGATTCTGCTTGTGAACGGTTGTGTAACCATTTACAAAACGATGGAATGGTCGAATTTTGATAAGAAAATACGATATCATATAAACCATCCGAAAAGTCATGTGTTTTTCTAACAAAGTCCAAAATTTCGTGATAAGGAAAACGAAGATGACGATACATTTGCTTTTGCTTTGATGCCATCGTATAACAGAATTCTAAAAAAGAATTGGATTTTGGCACATCTACAATAAAAGGCAGGATAGAAACAAACATACCAGTCATATGTTTTTCTTTAAAATTGGATCTATTTAATACAGGATTTCCAATTACAAAATTGTCACAATTAAAAATATTTTTAAAATAAATATTAAAAATACTAAATAAAAAGATAGAATCGGAAATATTGTTTTGCTTACAAAATTCATTGATTTGATTTGCCAAAGATTTAGGCAAAGAATATATTTTTCGGTCAGCATGAATCGATACTTTTTTATTATTTTTAAAAGAAATGACATTTGGTAGGACTTTGAACTGCTCTTGCCAGAAGTTTTTATCTTTTTCAAATTTATTGCTAATCATATATTGATTTTGAGATTTGATAAAGTCAAGGTAAGAAGGACTTGGTGTTAAATCAATTTCCTCTTGTGCTATGATATGTAGATAGTTTTGATAGATTTCTTCGAGTACTAAAGACATGGTCCAAGCATCTGCGATTAAATGGTGAGCGGTTAATACTAAAATACCAGAATCATCTGGAAACCTTAATAATTTAGTTAAAAATAAGAAGTTGCCAAGAACTTCAATTTGTTGCATCGGAAAAGAAGCTTCAAATTCTAATAATTGAATTTCATCTTTTAAATCAATGATTTCAATACTTTCGTAAACAAAATCGTCAAAGTATTGTCTGGGTGAGGAATCTTTAAGTATAATTTTTGTTTTAAAAGAATCATTTTTCATGACAAAATAATTAAAGGCTTTTTCTAAAGCATTAAAATCTGTGTTTTTATCGATTTTTAAATAACCAACAATATTATTAATATTGGTGTTATCATAAAATTGTTCTGTCATCCAAATTGATTTTTGTGGATTGGTTAATTCATAGACATCCTTTTCCATTTTTTCTCCTTTATCTTTAGTCAAATTATATAGTTTTTTGACCGAAAATGTCAATAGTTTTGATGATTTTGGATGATTTTGGGGACGGAGGGAATTACCATTGGGAACGGACTTTTTTGGCAATTTTTAAAATAATCAATAAAAGGTTAATATAATTTTTTATTTACAACTCCCAACATCACACAGTCTGTAAATTCTTAACAGACTGTAGCTTGTTGGTCCTCCCCGAAATGTTGTTGCATAAAAAATATAATAACCTTTTAAGATATAATAATACTAAAATTGCCAAAAAGGTCCGTTCCCAATGGCAATTTCCTTCTTCTTCAAAATCATGTTCAGTAAAAAAGTAGTTTAAAAAATCAGTTTTTGGACATACTATTTTAGAGGTGAAAAATTTGAGAAGAAGTAGAATGGGTAGCAAAAGGAAAGTAATTATAACAGCTATTTTAACGATAGCAGTATGGGTATTTGTATTTTATTTATATATTACATACAAAAATATCGAAGTGAATCCTTCA
Source organism: uncultured Clostridia bacterium (assembly GCA_949280815.1). Lineage (GTDB taxonomy): Bacteria > Bacillota > Clostridia > TANB77 > CAG-508 > CAG-269. The sequence continues at coordinate 20,161 of CASDJM010000033.1, forward strand.
AACTATGAAACAACTAGAACACAATCTACAATTGAGACACAAACTGTGGAAGAAGTAGAGGAAGAAAGTCAAAAAGTAGTAGATGTTATTGAGGAAACGACTAGAAAAGTAGTAGGAATTTCAAAATTAAAAAATGCAGGAAATAGCATTTTATCAAAAAGTACAGAAAGTGAGTTAGGACTAGGAACAGGAATGATTGTGACAGAAGATGGTTATATTTTAAGTAATGAGCATGTAACAGGAGCAAAATATAGTAAGTGTTATATTACTTTAGAGAATGGAAGTAACTATGAAGGAACTGTTGCATGGAGTGATTCAGATTTAGATTTATCGATTACTAAGATAAATGCTAAAAATTTGGAGTATGTGACATTAGGGGATTCTAGTCAAATTCGAGTAGGAGAAACTGTATATGCAATCGGAAATCCGATTCGGCTTTGAATTTAGAAGAACCGTTACTTCAGGAATTATTAGTGCTAAAAATAGAACCATTAAAATAGAAGAAGAGAATAAATCTTCTTATATGACAGATTTAATTCAAACAGATGCAACCATTAATCCAGGTAATAGTGGTGGACCGCTAATTTATCCAAATGGATATGTCTTAGGAATAAATACAGTTAAAATCTCGTCAGCTGAAGGAATTGGGTTTGCTGTTCCGATGAATATTATTAAGCCAATTATTGAAAGCTTTAAGAATACAGGAGGTTTTGAGGAAGCTACGATTGGAATTTATGCTTATGATAAAGAAGTGATTCCTTATTTGAATTCTGGCTCTAATGTTAATTTTGAAAAAGGAATTTATGTGGCTCAAATTACAATAAATGGACCAGCAGATAACACAGAGTTGAAAGAGGGAGATATTATTACCCATATAGATAATACATCTCTAAATACAATGAATGATTTGAGACAGTATATTTATTCGAAAAAGCCAAATGATGAGGTGACGTTAAAAGTGACAAGAGGAAAGATTAATAAAGAAATAAAAATTGTATTAGGAAAAAAATAAAAGAAAACTCCTAGTCAAATTTGAAGTGAACCCAAATTATTAGACAAAAAATAGTTTAATAAGGAGGGTTCATTT
>CASDJM010000034.1 GCA_949280815.1 uncultured Clostridia bacterium
CCTTCAATATTTTATTTTTCTTATTAGGTGTGACATATCTATTGTAAACCTATATAAATTATTTCTCAATATTCTTTACAATTTCTTCTAAATCCTCTTTGGAAAATTGATATTTTTGATTACAAAAATGACATACCAACTCTGCTTGTCCATCTGTTTCAATCATATTTTGTAATTCTTCTTTTCCAATCGTTGCTAATCCATCTGCCATATGTTCTTTTGAACAATCACATTCATAAATTGGCATGATATTTTCTTCTATGATTTCAACATTTTCATCTCCTGTTATCTTTTGTGCTATTTCTTTTAAAGATAACTCATTATCTAACATCTTTGACATAGCTCCTGCTTGGAATATTGCTTGTTCTACTTTTGAAATTTCTTCCTCAGTAGCATCTGGCATAGGATTAATTAAATATCCTCCTGCTGATTTCACTCCATTTTTATTCACTAATACGCCTAATGCCACAGCTGAATTTCTTTGCTCTGAATTGACAAAATAATTAGCAAAATCATCTGCAATCTCTCCTGATGTTAGTGGCGAAATTCCTATGTATGGGTCTTTTAATCCGATATCTTTAATGACATTGATATATCCTTCGTACCCAACTGCTCCACTTACATCTAATTTTCCAAATTCATTTAATGGCATATCTACTTGTGCATTTGCCACATATCCTTTTACTTTTGGAAAGTTATTAGTAGTTGCTACCATCATTTCAATTGGACCATTTCCTTTGATTTGTACTGTTAATTTGTCTTTTGCACTTTTCATCTCAGCACCGATAATAGCTGTTATGGTAAGCATTCGCCCAAATGCTGCTGTAACGACTGGACTTAGGTCATGCGTTTTTCTTGCTTTTTCTACTAAATTGGTTGTGTCTGCACATATGACTGATACTTTTTGGTTATGTGCTAGAAATTTTATGATTTGGTCTGACATACTATTTATTTTCCTTTCATACAATATAATTATATTTCTTTATAAGATTCAAAAATCTCTTCTAATCTTTCTTTACATCTTTGTATTTCCTTTTGGATTTTTGTATCTAATCCTTCTGATTTCCCTATTTTTGCTATTTTCATTAATTCTTCTATATTGTATAAATTATCATGTATATTTTTGAAAGAAACATTCGTTGTAATGCTATTTGGTCTTCCACTATAATAGGTATGGGTTGGAAACTCCGCTATCAAATAGCTCTCTACTTTGCTGATTGCCTTATATATAAAAATAACATCTTCATAATATCTATTCTCTGGAAATTCTAATTTGTTTTCTATCAAAAAATCTTTTTTCCAACACTTACTCCATGCATTAGCATATCTGTCTCCTGCTATTCTATATTCCTTTGTACAATTTTCTTGTGTTGGAATTATAAATCCTTCTTTTTTTCCTGTTAATTCAAATCCTAGATATACTACATCTGGAGTATCTTGACCTATTAATTTATCTAATTTCTCTAACACATTTTTATTATTTAAATAGTCATCTCCATCTAAAAAAATAACATATTCTCCTTTTGCTTTTTTCACTCCTGAATTTCTCGCTCCACCTAGACATTTGTTTTCTTTATGTTCTATTATTTCCATGTCTTCAAACCTTTTTATTTTTTCTAATGTTCTGTCTGTTGAGCAATCATCAATCACAATTAATTCATAATTCTGAAAAGTCTGATTTTTTACACTTTCTATACTTTTTTCTATATACTTTTCTATATTATAGGCTGTTATAATAATGCTAAACCTTTTTTCTTTTTTCATTCCTTTTCTCTCCTTATTATTTAGTCCATTTTTCTATTATTTTTTCTTCTATTTTGTTATTTCCAGTTCCTTTACCCATTTGTATATGTGGCTTTATTTTTCCATGATAATCACTTCCTCCTGATTTTAGTAATTTATTTGTCTCACAGAATTCTTCCAGATTTTGCGTTTGCTCTTCTGAAAAAGAAGAATAATAACACTCTACACCATCAATTCCTTTTACTGTTTCTATCATATTTTCTAAAAACTTTATATGATTTTCTACTTGATATTTATATACATGTGCAACAAATGCTAATCCTCCTGCCTTATGGATTAAATTTACAATTTCTTGTATCCCTGTAATATAATCTTCTTCTCTTATAAAAAGTGGATTTTGTGGATTGGACAAACCTTTTCTTATAAATTCTTCATAATTGTTTATCTTATATTTTTTAAAAAATCTCTCATTTTGACTTTCTTTTTTTAATTCTTCATATACCATATATTTAAAATATCCTGTATAAGGTATTTCATCTGGTAGACAAATTTTCTCTTCTATTTTCAAATTTTCTATTTTTGCTTTTTGTAACAATCTTTCTAATAGTTTCGTATCTCTTTTTTCTATTTCTTCTTTTGCATATTTTTTATCATACCATTCATTAATTATTTTTGGTTCAATATAATATCCAAGAATTTCAATCATAACACCATTAAAACTTGTCATTAATTCACATCCAGTAATCACTTTTCCATGATATAATTTTCTAATTTCTTCTTTTTTTAGTTCTCCATAAGCTTTACAATTTTCGTGATCAGTGATAGCTATATACTTTAATTTTAATTTTTCCGCCATTTCTAATATTTCTTTTGGTGTCTTATCACCATCAGAATAAACTGAATGTATATGCAAATCTATATATTTCTTTTCCATATTTCTCCTTCTTTCAAATTTCCCTTGTATTTCATTCCACTTTGTGTTATAATTTTCAAAAAATTATAAGGGTGATATTTATGAATCAATTATTTTGTATTGGAAATTATTCCTCAAAAGGTGTATTTTCTTTAAACTTCAATGCTGGCAATTTTGAGCCTTTTTCTAGTTTTTCTAACCTTTCTAATTGTTCTTATCTTACTAGAAATAATAATTTCCTTTACCTTGTTTCAGAAATAAATACTGGTATAGTTGCTTCTTACCAAATAGAAAACTCTTCTTTTTCTCCCTTGTGTCATGTTTCTACTTATGGAAAATTACCTTGTCATCTTATGATAGATACTAATAGAAATATTATATATATATCCAATTACGAAGATGGTTCTTTTACTGCCTTTCAAATAGATTCAAATGGTAAGATTGGTAGTAGACTGTATTTTGAAAAATTTCAAAAAGATATTTCGCATATTCATTATATTACACTTTCACAAGACAAAGAACATTTGTTTGTGATTGATTTAGGTACAAATAAAATTTATGCTTACACTATTCGTACAAACCCTATTTTTGATTTGCATCTTTGTTCTACATTTTCTTTTCCTCAATATTCACAGCCTAGACATCTTGTATTAGATTCTAAAAATCGAATACATGTAATAACTGAATTTTCTTGTGAAATTTACACTTTATCCTTTGAAAATAATGTCTTTTCTTTTCTTTTCAAGACTTCTCTTTTTCCTAATTCTCTAAAAAAAGAAGATAATGACACTGGTTGTTCGATTAAAATAAATAAAAACTGTAATTTTCTATATGCTTCTCTTCGTGGTCAAAATCTTATCTGTGTTTTTGAAATATTTGAAAATAAATTGAATTTAATCCAATCTATTTCTTGTTATGGTTCTATTCCAAGAGACATTGCATTTGATAAAACTGAAAGTTATCTTATTTGTGCTAATCAGGGTTCTGATAACTTAGCTGTATTTTCTATTTCTCCAAAAGATGGAAAGCTATTTTTTGAATCCACTTATCCTATTGAAAAACCTTCTTGCATATTACCATTATAACATTATTTTTATACCATTATACCGTTTGTCCAGAATCCACTATTAAGTTTTGTCCTGTTACAGCTTTCATAATATGAGTCATAGCAAAAGTACTATCTGCTATATCTGCTGTACAAGTAAATTCTCCTAACGGTATCATTTTTTTATATTTGTAATTAATAAATTTATCTCCTAATAATATTTCTTGTTTTGTAACAGTAGTTCCTGGTGTTATTACATTGATTCTTATATGTTTTTTTGCTAATTCCTTTGTTATAGCATTCATAAATCCAAATATTCCTGCTTTACCTGCACTATATGCAGGTAAGTCAAATCCTCTTAGTGCATTAACAGAAGATATCATTACAATAGATTTATTTTTATTAGTCTCCTTTTCTAGTAATGGCAAAAATATTTTTGCACAATAAATATGAGCATTTAAATTTAGCTTAATCGATTTATCAATTTCTTCTATACTTACAGCTTCAATTCCTTCTATTTCTGATTGCATAGGACATCCTGCTGCACTTATTAGATGTGTCATTTTCCCATTTTTCTTCTCTATCTCTTCCCTTATTTTCATTAGTTGTTTTACATCAGTAACATCTGCTTGATAATATTCATAGTTTTGATTATTTAAAAATTCTTTTTTATCTGTATTCTCTTTTCTATCAATAACTATTACTTTATTATTATTACTTAAATATCTTTCTACAATAGCTCTCGCTATTTTCCCATCTCCGCCCGTTATCACAATAATTTCATCACTCATTGCCTATCTTCCTTTCATATAACATAACATAATAAATTATATCATGCTAACCAACCTTTGTCAATTGATTTACTCTTAAAAATCCCCTTAATCATATATTTTTCAACAAAAAAAGCCACACAAATCGTGGCTTCTTTCAACTTCATATTCCTATTTCACTGATGCATCTCAAACATATCCTTCCCCTCACCGCAAACAGGGCAAACCCAATCATCTGGCAAATCCTCAAACGGTGTACCTGGTTTAATTCCATCCCTTTCATTTCCGTGACTTCGGATTATAAATATATTTACACTCCACACATTCATATCGCTGTGACTCTGACTTTTCTTCTTGGAAATTCTTGTAACCCAATCCTAGTGCCACAATCACCATAAGTAAGAAAGACAAAGCCTTCCATATACCACTCTCTAGTGTTATAATAGCAAACAATCCAAAAGTCGCAGCAATTCCATATAAAATTAACACTGCTTGTTTTTGGCTGAATCCACGTGCCACAATTACATGATGCAAATGTCCTTTATCTGCTTTAAAAATTGCCTTAATTGACTTTCCTCTAATTAATCTTCTAATAATCGCCCAAACTGTATCAAATATTGGTAATCCCAGTGCCAACAATGGTAGTACAATAACTGCTGCTGTATAAGTTTTTGCTACTCCTAGTATCGAAATAATAGAAAGCGAAAAACCTAAAAAATTAGAACCAGTATCCCCAATAAAAGTCTTAGCTGGCGCAAAGTTAAATGGTAAAAAGCCTACCAATGCACCTGCTAATGCTGTAATCAATAAAATTGAGATAAGTGGTGACCCATTCAACACAAATATAATTAATAAAGATACAGCTGAAATAACTGAAATTCCTGCTGATAGTCCATCTAATCCGTCAATTAAGTTAATGGCATTGGTTACTCCAACTATCCAACCTATTGTTAAAATAATAGAAAAAGCTTCTTTTAACTCTTCTGTTGCTAAAAAAGCTGGTGTTACTTCATCAATCCTCATACCAAAAGCTACTACCACAATTGCTGCTAAGACTTGTCCTATCAATTTTACCATTGGTTTAATCGTTACAATATCATCCATTACGCAAAAAATTGATATGACAATAATCCCCAAAAACATGCCTAGTAATTTCATTCCATATTGCTCTGGACCAAATAAATCAATTGTATTTTCAAAACTTTTTACAATTAGTAAATAGATAATAGCTACTAAAAATCCTAGAATAACAGCTGGCCCCCCAAACTTAGGCATCGCTTTTTTATGCATTCTTCTTTGGTCTTTTGGCACATCTACTGCTCCTACTTTTCTTGCTATTTTTATTGTATATGGTGTCGTCATAAAAGTTACGATAAAGGCTAGCAAAAAAGCAATGGCTATATCACCCCACATAAATTTTGCCTCCTATTTCATGTTTTCTTTTTCTATTTCCTCAATTATTTTTAGTCTTTCTTCATGTCTTCCACCTTCAAATTCTGTAGCAAGCCATATTCTTATCATACAAATTACTTCATTGACAGTTACATCGTCTGCTCCAATTGATAAAATGTTACTATTATTATGCAACTTAGCATACTTGGCTGTATATTCATTATGGCAAAGTGTACATCTGATTCCCTTAAATTTATTAGCTACCATACTCATTCCAATCCCTGAACGGCAAATTAGTATTCCATTTTCACATCTTTTTGATTGTACTTCTCTTGCCACTTCTTTAGCAATATTAGGATAATCTACACTTTCTTCACTCATGCATCCCATATCTTTATATGGTATTTCCTTCTCTTCTAGATACTTTTTAATCTCTTCTTTTAACTTGTAACCTCCATGGTCGCTTCCAATTGCTATCATTTACATCACTCCATTCTTTTAACAATATATCATAAATTATTTACCTTTACAATAATTATTTCCAATTTTACTTGCTTTTTACAAAAAAATATGTTAGAATATCATATGTTATAGTGTAATATAGACTAAGAGGAGGTGCTTAAAAGAAATGCCAAATATTAAATCAGCTAAAAAAAGAGTTAAAGTAATTGAGAAAAAAACTTCAAGAAATAATATGATAAAGTCTGGATATAAAACAGCTGTTAAAAAATTTGAAGAAGCTGTAGCTAATGGAAACATCGAAGAAGCTAAAGTTCTATTTTCTGAAGCTACAAAAAAAATTGACCAAGCATGCACAAAAGGTGTTATTGTCAAAAATACAGCTGCTAGAAAAAAATCTAACTTATCAAAAAAATTAAATGCAGCTATGGCTTAATACTAAAAATAAAAATTATGCATAGTTTTTATGAAAGAAAAGAACTTCCCAAAGGGAGTTCTTTTTGGTGTGTTTTGGAACAGGCTAAATGTCCCCACTGGTTCAGGATTAATTGGGGGCATTTTGCTTGGCAAGCATTTCCATTGTTTTTCATTTACTTTCATGTTACTATTAATTGTGATGATAATTCTTTTAGTGAGGTGTAATATGTTTAAAAAGTTATTCGACTATTTTAAAAATCTTGATAAAAAAACTTCTAAAATAATGAACTATGGACTAAAATTTTGCTTTGGTATTTGCATAATGGCTGTACTTATCCTATTTACATATATGTGTAATTTCGCTTCTCCATTTATTTATTACTTAGGTATTAATTTATTTAGGCTTAGCTTGATTTTTGGAATTGAGTTTATTGTTTGTGGCTTTGTAGTAGATGGCATAAAAAAACAATTAATATAGAGTTTAAAAAGACTCACATTGTGAGTCTATTTATTCAATTCTTCTAAAAACATCTTATTCAACATTTGAGGATTTGCTTTTCCTTTTGTCTCCTTCATAGCCTGTCCTACTAAGAAACCTAAAGCCTTATCTTTCCCCCCCTTATAATCTGCAATAGACTGTGGATTTTCTTCCAATATTTTTAGTACCACCTCTTTGATAGCACCTTCATCTGATATTTGAATCCAACCTTTTTCTTTGATAATTTCCTCTGGATTTCTTGGGTTTTCAAACAACTCTGTTAGTACTTTTTTGCCAATACTAGAACTAATCGTTCCTTTATCAATTAATATCACTAATTTACCTAATTGTTTGGCATCGAAAGGTATTTCAACTGGTTCCATTTCTGTTTCATTTAAAATTCTTGATATATCTGATATAATCCAATTATTTACTGCCTTAGGATTATTACATACCTGAATTGCTTCTTCGAATAAATCCGATAAATACTTAGAAGAAGTAATTAAATTAGCATCTTTTTCAGATAATCTATAATCTTCCAAATATCTTTGTTTTCTACTTTCTGGTAATTCTGGTAAACTTTCTTTAATATTTTGAATATACTCTTCTGATAATTTGATAGCTACTAAATCTGGGTCTGGGAAATATCGATAATCTTGTGCATCTTCCTTATCCCTCATAGGAAATGTTTTGCCAGATACCTCGTCCCATCTTAAAGTCTCTTGCTCTATTTTGCCCCCATCTTTAATGACATCAATCTGTCTATCTACCTCATATTCAATTGCTCTTGTAATACTTCTAAAAGAGTTCATATTTTTCATTTCTGTACGAGTACCAAGCTTTGTATCTCCTTTTTTTCTGACAGAAACATTGACATCAGCTCTCAAAGAACCTTCTTGCATCTTACAGTCAGATACTTCAATATATTCTAAAATTGACTTTAACTTTCTTAAATATTTTTCAGTTTCTTCGCTACTACGAATATCTGGTTCAGAAACAATTTCTATTAAAGGTACACCTGCCCTATTTAAATCAACCAGGCTTCCCCCTCCGAATTCATCATGATTTAATTTACCAGCATCTTCCTCTATATGAATTCTAGTTAATCCAATTTTCTTTTTGCCATTTTCTGTGTCAATTTCTATATAACCATTCTCACATAATGGTTTATCAAACTGTGATATTTGATAAGCTTTTGGTAAATCTGGATAAAAATAATTTTTTCTATCATTTTTACTATCTCTTGAAATCTCACAATTTGTTGCTAAACCTGCTTTCACTGCGTATTCTACTACTTTTTCATTTAACACTGGTAACGTTCCTGGCATAGCCATACAAATTGGACAAGTTTGTGTATTTGGCTCTGCTCCAAACTTAGTTGGACAAGAACAAAATATTTTTGTATTCGTTGATAGTTCCGCATGAACCTCTAATCCTATTACTATTTCATAATCTTCCCTTGACATCTTTTCCTCCTTCTTATCATCTAAAAATAAAACCTACAATATTAAAATACATATTATTTTTCTCTTCTTTTTTATTCTGGCTTGTAATTTTCTCTAAATTTAATAGCTTGTTCAAAGGTATAAGCTGCATTTAATATCGTTTCTTCACAGAATTTGTTTCCAATTAATTGCATTCCAATAGGCATTCCTTCTTGATTAACACCACATGGAATAGATATTCCTGGAAGTCCTGCTACATTTACAGAAACTGTACAAATATCTGCTAGGTACATTTCTAATGGATTATTAGACTTTTCTCCAATGTTAAAGGCAACCGTAGGTGATGTTGGTGTTAAAATTACATCATATTTTTCAAATGCTTTATTAAATTGATTCATAACCAAAGTACGTACTTGTTGTGCTTTTTTATAATAAGCATCATAATATCCAGAAGACAATACATAAGTGCCTAAAATAATTCTTCTTTTTACTTCTGTACCAAAAGCTTCACTTCTTGATTTCTTATAAATTTCCTTTAAATTTTTAAATTCTGGTGTACGATAGGTATAACGAATTCCATCAAATCTACCTAAGTTTGAACTAGCTTCTGCACTTGCAATAATATAATAAGACGCTAATACATCTTGTATTATATCTAATGAAAATTCTTCTATTTCTGCCCCTAATTCTTTATATTTTTCAATTGCTTTTTGTATAGATACTTTTACTTCTTCATTGATTCCTTCTCCAAAAAATTCTTTTGGAATTCCTATTTTTAGTCCTTTTACATCATTTTTAAGTGCCTTAGTATAATCTACTTTTGGTATATCCGTTGATGTTGTATCTTTTTCATCATGACCCGCAATAATATTTAATAGTATTGCAGCATCTTTTACATCTTTTGTAATTGGTCCAATTTGGTCTAGTGATGAAGCATATGCTACTAATCCATACCTAGATACTAATCCATAGGTTGGTTTTAAGCCAACTACTCCACAAAAACTAGATGGTTGCCTAATAGAACCTCCTGTATCAGAGCCTAAAGCCCATGGGACTATTTCTGCTGCTACTGCTGCTGCACTTCCTCCTGATGACCCACCTGGTACTTTATTTAAATTCCATGGATTTTTTGTTTTTTTAAAATAGGAATATTCTGTTGAACTTCCCATAGCAAATTCATCCATGTTTAGCTTTCCTAAATCTATCATGTTTTCGTCATTTATTTTTTCAACAACGGTAGCATCATATGGTGCTACAAAATTTTCTAACATTTTTGAACCACAAGTTGTTTTTACACCTTTTGTACACATGTTGTCTTTAATTCCAATTGGAATTCCTGCTAATTCCCCTTTAATTTCGCCTTTTTCTACTCTATTCTGAATGTCCTTTGCTTGTTCTATTGCTTTTTCTGTTAATAATGTTATAAAAGCTTGTACATCGTTTTCTTTTTCCTTAATTCTATCTACATATGCTTTTGTTATATCTGTGATTGTTAGTTCTTTGTTTTTTAATTTTTCTTGCAATTCATGTACTGTTAATTCTGTAATATTCATCTCTTTTCCTCCTTTTTGTCTCATTGCCACAACTTTCCTTTAGTCAGTTGTCTCTTTAATCCGTAATCTACATAGTATCAGATTTCTGTAATTTGCCATTGCTTAAACATCTATCTTAATTTCATTTGAACGGTTTAAAGAACTTTTGGTATTTTGAACATATTTTGTTCTCTTGTCACTGCATTTTGTAATAAACTCTCATAATCTTCAAATACTTTTATTTCATCCTTCCTAAATACATTTGTTGCTTCATTACTTCCAATCGTTATATCTATATTTTCTACTGGTGCATTATTCACTCTATTAGCAAAACCTAGAATGTCTTGTAAGTGTAAGATATAACTGTCAATTTCATTTTCTTCTAAATTTAAATATGCTAAATTGGCAATGTGTAAAATTTCTTCTCTACTTACTTGCATAATCTTCCCTCTTTCCTAATCTCAATATGTTTTCTATTATATACTTTTTTTACCAAAAAAACAAGCCTAAAATGGCTTGTTTTCCTATTTTTTATGCAGTGTCTGTAACTATTTTAATTCTATAACTGCTCCAACTTCAGCAAATTTAGCTTTTAATTCTTCTGCCTCTTCCTTGCTAACTCCTTCTTTAACTGTTTTTGGTGCTCCATCTACTAATTCTTTTGCTTCTTTTAATCCTAATCCTGTAGCATCTCTAACTACTTTAATAACTTTTATTTTTTGATCTCCTGCTTCACTAAGCACTACATCAAATGATGATTTTTCTTCTGCTGCTCCCCCTTCTGTTGCTCCACCTGCTGCTGGTGCAGCAGCTGCTACTGCAGATACTCCATATTTTTCTTCGATAGCTTTAACCAAATCTGCTAATTCAACAACTGTTAAAGCATCGATTTCTTCGATTAATTTTTCTATTTTTTCCATTCTAATTCACATTCCTTTCTTTTCAGTGATCTAAGCTCACCACTCTATTTTTAATCTTTTATATTTGAAGCTTATGCTTCCTCTGTTGTTTCAGCTTCTGGTTCTGTCTTTGCTTCTTCTGAAACTGCTGGTTCTACTGGTACTGAAACAGTTACTTTTTCTCCTGCTTCTTCTTTTTGAATTCTTACTTGATCAAGTGCAACTGCAACTTTTGAAATATTTCCAAGTAATGCACCTGCAAGCATTGATAACAATGTTTCTCTTGATGGTAATTTTGCTAATGTAATGATTTCTTCTGCCGTCATTACTTTTCCTTCAATAACTCCACCTTTGATTGTATAGTAGTCATTATCTTTGCTAAATTTGTAGATTATTTTAGATGGTTCTAAATAATCTTCTGAACTCATAACAACTGCTGTTGGTCCTTCCAATTTTTCTTCTAAACCTTCTATTCCACATTCAGCCAATGCTCTTTTTGTAATATTATTTTTTATAATAGTGTACTTAGCACCTACATTTCTTAAATCTTTTCTTAAAGTTGTATCATCTGTTACATTGATTCCTCTGTAATCTGTTAAAAGTATTAAATTAGCTTCTTTCATTTGTTCTGCTAATTTACTTACTTCTTCTTTCTTTTGATTTAGTATTTTTTCACTTGCCATTTTCTTTAATTCACCTCCAACATTTATTAAATTTAATAACAAACTTTGCATAAACGTAAAGATTTGTCGATGCGAAAAATTGCTTGCAATTTTTCTATGTAATCTATTTTCGTTTCTAAAAAATCTATTTTCTAGAAATGAAATAACACTCTTTATCCCCCGAGGGTACAAAGAGTGCCTATTACACTTTTCATTTACCTCGGTAGGACTTATCTATTTGCCTACTGTCTTTGGTTTTTCTATTTTTGATTAATATAAATTCCAGGTCCCATTGTTGTTGTGATTGCTACACTTTTGATATATTGACCTTTTGCTGCTACTGGTTTTGCTTTTATAATAGCATCCATGATTGTTTCATAGTTTTCTAACAATTTATCCGTCCCAAATGAAACTTTTCCAAATCCTAAGTGAATAATATTAGTTTTGTCTAAACGATATTCTACTTTACCAGATTTAATTTCACTAATTGCTTTTGTTACATCCATAGTAACAGTTCCTGATTTAGGGTTTGGCATCAATCCTTTTGGTCCTAATACTTTACCTAATCTTCCTACAACACCCATCATGTCTGGTGTTGCAACTACAACATCATAATCAAACCAGTTATCATTTTGAATTTTTGGTATTAATTCTTCTGCTCCTACAAAGTCAGCTCCTGCTTTTTCAGCTTCTTCTGCTTTTGGTCCTTTTGCAAATACTAATACTTTTTGTGTTTTACCAGTACCATTTGGAAGTACTACTGTACCTCTAACTTGTTGATCTGCATGCTTAGAATCTACTCCTAATTTTACATGTAATTCAACTGTTTCATCAAATTTTGGTTTTGGCATTTTCTCAATAACTTCTAAAGCTTCTTTCACTTCATATTCTTTTGTTTTATCAACTAGTTTTACGCTTTCTGCGTATCTTTTTGACATTTTCATTTTTCTTTACCTCCTTTGGTGTTAGCGAGCTTTTCTTCTTATATTCTGCTCTCCCAATTTAAATTATTTTACTCTATAACAACAACCCCCATAGACCTAGCCGTACCTTCTACCATGCTCATTGCTGTCTCGATTGTAGCAGCATTTAGGTCTGGCATTTTTTGTTCAGCAATTTCCTTTACTTGCGCCTTTGTTATTTTAGCAACTTTTTCCATATTTGGTTTTCCTGAACCCTTCTGAATTTTAATTGCTTTTTTAATTAATACAGCTACTGGTGGTACTTTTGTAATAAAATCAAATGATTTATCTTTATAAACTGTAATTACTACTGGTATAATCATTCCAGGTTGATTAGCTGTTCTATCATTGAATTCTTTAACAAATTGCATGATATTAACACCACTTGATCCTAATGCTGGTCCTACTGGTGGAGCTGGTGATGCTTTTCCTGCTTCAATTTGTAATTTAATAATATTTGAAATTTCTTTTTCTGCCATTTTAATGGCACCTCCTCTTTTTTCTAACAGGGAACACACCTTATCATTTAATCTATCTATTTGGGTTAAGGATGTCTCCTTCCCCCTTATAAATTATTGCTTCCCTTTTAACTAATTTTTATGATTTTTATTTAATCTTCTGAACTTGTGAAAATTCCAATTCTACTGGTGTCTCTCTTCCGAACATAGATACTAGAACTTTTACTTTATGCTTTTCTGTATTTATTTCTTGAACAGTACCTATAAATCCCTCAAATGGTCCATTCATAACTTGTACTTGTTCATTTACTTCATAATCCACATTGATTGGAACATCTTCAAATCCCATATTTCTAATTTCATCTTCTGTTAATGGAATTGGATCTGTTCCAGAACCTACAAATCCAGTAACTCCTCTAGTATTTCTTACAATATACCAAGATTCTTCTGTTACTATCATTTTAATCAGTACATAACCTGGGAAAACTTTTCTTAAATTTGTCTTTCTTTTTCCATCTTTGATTTCAATTTGTTCTTCCATTGGAACGATGATGTCAAAAAAGAAATCTTCTAATTCTCTATTTTTAATTGTTTTCTCTAAATCTGCTTTTACTTTATTTTCATAACCAGAATAAGTATGTACAACATACCATCTAGCTACATTATCATAATCTTTTTGAGACATTTGTTATTAGCCTCCCTTTTATTTTTCAATTATTCAGCAGTGCTTTCTGCATTATTCTCTTCATTTGAAGCCTCTACATTTCCTTCTGTCGTTTCTGTCTCTCCATTTTCTGTCGTTGTTTCATCTGTTGTTACGTTTTCTGAAGTAGTATTATTAGTTCCAACTACTTCTTTTATTTTGTCAACTCCATGCTTATTTAAAGTTTCAAATGCGATATCTAATACAAAAACAATTGCTGCTGTAATAAATACGATTGTTATAACTGCCATAGTATTATTCAATAATTGTTTTGGCGTTAGCCAACTTACTTTTTTCAGTTCAGCTTTAAAGTCTTTGAAAAAGCTCTTTTTGTTTTTACTATTTTCCTTTTTGGTCTTTGCTTCTTTTTTAGCCATTTTATTTCCTCCTTAAAATAGCTTTTTTAACTATTTAGTTTCTTTGTGTGTTGTACGTTTTTTGCAGAATTTACAATACTTTACAATTTCTAATCTATCGGTATTATTTCTCTTGTTTTTTGAAGTTGTGTAATTTCTTCTTTTACATTCTGTACATTCTAATGTTATATTTTCTCTTGGTCCTTTTGCTGCCATATGAAAACACCTCCGTATTTTTTACATTACTTTTTTGAAACGATGTGAGCGTATATCCGTAATAATTATACGCTTGAATATTGTACCACTTTTTTCCTTCTCTGTCAATGAAATTTTAGCATTTTTTGTAGTTCTTTTCATTTCGGGGTTACTTCCTATATATCTTCTATCTGTTTTATTTCATCTTTATGCTTATGTTTATACATCTTATATTCATCCATACAGTATAATACCCACGCTAAAGACCCTGGCATTACAAGTAATCTTGTAGTAACATATTTTTGATATTTTTTATCAAATTTCCCTTCTTTTACTAGTCTTGATACTCTTCTTGCCATCTCAATAGATGCTTTTAAATGTTTTGTGGTTTGCGTAGTACATATGCTATTTCCAAGTCTAACAAAATAATTATGAGATTTACTCCCTCAATCTTAATCTTATCTGCTTTTCCATATAATTGTATCTAGCTGTTGTACCCTCAAAAATACAATTTTCGTCAAATCTAATATTGTTCTTTTCAAAAAGCTCTCTTTTTCAGCATCCTTGCCAAATCGTCCCCCCGGTATTAATTCCCATTTGAAATAGTTTAGTAGCCTGAAACTTTTTAGGATTACATGTCATTTTTTTCTTTCCCTTTATCATCTAATGTATACATTGTATGTCCTAAAAGAAATACATCTAACATATTATTATTTTTTATGGCCTCATCAACTTTCGCTAAAGATTTCTCCCTTAATTCATCATCAGAATCTAAAAACATTACATACTCTTCAGTAGTATTATCTAATCCTATATTTCTTCCTGCTCCTGGTTCCCATCTCCCTTCTTCGACTCCAAACAACTTTATGTTAAGTTCTTTATTACATCTCTATATTTTTCTACATTATCTATTTCTCCTTTTCTTTTTTTGCACAGAAAATCCAAATTTTCCTACTTTTCTCCCTAATTGATAATAATGTCCATTGGAATAAGCAATTAAATCACATTTTGAGATATCGAAAGTACCTTTTTCATCCATATATTTTTCATCTGCATTGATAGCCAATACGTCTGCTATAAACATATGATGTGAGCCAAGTTCCTGAATTTCTCTTACTCTACATTCTACTGATACAGGGCTCTCTCTAATCATAGGACATTTAACAAAATTAGCTTTCTCTTTATGTAATTTCATTTCTCTAAATTTATCGACTTTAGTCCCTGTTTTTACCCCACACCAATCTGTCGCTCTTGCTAATTCTTTTGTTGTCAAATTAATCACAAATTCTCTATTTTCTTTTATCAATTGATAAGAATATCTAGTAGGTCGAATAGAAATATAGACAGTTGCTGGATTAGTATTTAAAATACCTGTCCAAGCAACTGTTATAATATTAGATTTTTCTATTGTTCCGCAACTTACCATAACAGCTGGTAATGGATATAAAAATGTTCCTGGTTTCCATGTTACTTTTGCCATATTATATAACGTATTCCCCTCTTTCTATGTGTATATTTCGTTCTTTTTGTTTCATTATCATAACAGCTGTCATCTGTTCCTGTTCCATTGGTGATAAGCAATCTTTTTCTAAGGTGATATAATAATTTCCTTCTCGATTTTGACCAATTCCTCCAATGAATCCTTCATTATACTTTGAGCCTTCAATAGTCTCTTCCGCCAATAATTTGTTAACAAAACAGTCATAATAATCAGGATTAATCGGTTTACTTGTTTTCTTATCTACACTTAAATCTATCTTTAAATCTCTAATAGCTAAATTCATATATATAATATCTTTTTTCTCTTCTCCATTTATTTTTCTTATTACTTCATATTCGTTTATAAAAAATTTATTAACACCTGTCCAATTTTCAAAATTAATTTTGGCAGTTTGTCTAATTCTCAATTGTCTATTCTCTTTATCTATATAAGAATATTCTTCTGATAATTCTTCCTTTCGTTCAATCATTTTATTTTGTAAAGATTTATCGCCTGAATTCTGTCTATTTCTAATTAAATATGGTGTATATTCAGAAGAATGACAATATTTTTCTTTTATCTTTTGTGTTCTTACTTTTTGTTTTTCTTCCTCATCTTTTTTTTGCTCCTGTTCGATATACACTTTCCTTTTATCTTCTGTTTTTATCATTTCATATGCTTCTTCTATTTCTTTTATTTCTGCTTCTATTCTGAGTTTTTCCTTAAAATCACTTACATTTTGTAACTTTTTTTGAAGATTTTTCAATGCTTCATCTCTTCTTTCTTTTATAACTGCATCATTTTTTTCTGCTGAACGATACTTCATAGATTCTTTAAAAAGGTTTAGTACTTCATAGGGTGTTTTTTTCTTAGAAACTCTTGTTATCACAGTTTTTTTAGCCGAATTCTGTTGATGTTTTTGTTTCAAAATTAAAAATTTTATATTATCATACGCCAAAACACTAGCCTCTGCTTCCCCATTTAATTCTACTAACTTCTTTTGGTCATTTTGATTTCTAGCTATACTTTCGCTATTTTTTATCTTTTTCATTTTAGATTCAAACTTCTCTTTTATAAATTCCAATTTTCCTTCAGTATCACGCTTCTTTCTATCCATATCATATTCAACAGCTTCCTTACTTGTGCCAATTTTTTTATAATCATCTTCCATTTTAATCCCTTCCTTTTTCATTCTTAATAAAGTTATTTTACCACATTTTATTAAATAAATCAAAATTATTAAAATTTAAGTTTTGTTTTTTTACTATAGTTTATATAAAAGTTATGAGAAAACAAAAACACCAGAACTTAATTATTAAAAAAATAGACTAAAAATTAATTAAAAAATTAGTTCTTAGTCTATCTTTTTATCTAAATGATTGTTTTTAAAATAAAAAAAACTAGCAACAACCTATCTTCCCAGCAGGGTAACCCACAAGTATTTTCAGCACATTTAGGCTTGACTTCTGTGTTCGGGATGGGAACAGGTATTACCCTAAATGTCATAGTCACTAGAAAATTATATAGTGTTAAGCACACTCAAAAATACATAGATGAAATCTTTCGGTTCGTTTTAGAATTTTTCTTTATCTTCTCGATTGCTCTTTATAGTATTATGGTTAAGCCCTCGATTTATTAGTATTGGTCAGCTTAATACATTACTGCACTTACACCTCCAACCTATCTACCATATAGTCTTTATGGAATCTTACTACCTTATCGGTATGGGATATCTTATCTTGGGGTGGGCTTCACACTTAGATGCTTTCAGCGTTTATCCCTTCCCTACTTAGCTACCCAGCTATGCCATTGGTATGACAACTGGTGCACCATTGGTAAGTTCAACCTGGTCCTCTCGTACTAAGGTCAACTCCCCTCAAATATCCTTCGCCTGCGACAGATAAGGACCGAACTGTCTCACGACGTTCTGAACCCAGCTCGCGTACCACTTTAATGGGCGAACAGCCCAACCCTTGGAACGTACTTCCGCTCCAGGATGTGATGAGCCGACATCGAGGTGCCAAACCTCCCCGTCGATGTGAACTCTTGGGGGAGATAAGCCTGTTATCCCCAGGGTAACTTTTGTCCGTTGAGCGATGGCATTTCCACACACAACCACCGGATCACTAAGACCTACTTTCGTATCTGGTCGACTTGTCAGTCTCTCAGTTAAGCTTCCTTCTGCCTTTGCACTCTTTCGCGCGATTTCTGTCCGCGCTGAGGAAACCTTTGCGCGCCTCCGTTACTCTTTTGGAGGCGACCGCCCCAGTCAAACTGCCCGCCTGACATTGTCCCCCAACCCGTTTAGGATTGTAGGTTAGAATTTCAATAGATTAAGGGTGGTATCCCAACAGTGGCTCCACAAATGCTGGCGCACTTGCTTCATAGCCTCCCACCTATCCTGTACATAACCTATCGAAACCCAGTATCAAGCTACAGTAAAGCTCCATGGGGTCTTTCTGTCTTGTCGCAGGTAACTAGCATCTTCACTAGTACTACAATTTCGCCGAGTACATTGTCGAGACAGCGCCCAAATCATTACGCCTTTCGTGCGGGTCAGAACTTACCTGACAAGGAATTTCGCTACCTTAGGACCGTTATAGTTACGGCCGCCGTTCACTGGGGCTTTGGTTCTAAGCTTCTCCCGAAGGATAACTCTTCCCCTTAACCTTCCAGCACTGGGCAGGCGTCAGCTCCTATACTTCATCTTTCGATTTAGCAGAAACCTGTGTTTTTGTTAAACAGTTGCTTGGGCCTCTTCTCTGCGACCTAACTTTCATTAGGCAACCCTTCTCCCTAAGTTACGGGTTCAATTTGCCGAGTTCCTTAACAATGCTTCTCTCGCTCATCTTAGGATTCTCTCCTCATCTACCTGTGTCGGTTTGCGGTACGGGCACCTCTATACAATACCTACAAGCTTTTCTCGCCAGTGTGCTTCTTGGAAATTCGTTACTTCTTATTTCACTATATCTTTCGATACGAGTCTTTCCTCTTCCTCGCTTTCCTTCCACTCCTGTGTCCCTTGCATTTTTTAAGTATATCGGTGGTGCAGGAATTTCTACCTGCTGTCCATCGAATACGCCTTTCGGCCTCTCCTTAGGTCCCGACTTACCCTGGGCGGACGAACCTTCCCCAGGAAACCTTAGACTTTCGATGGCATGGATTCTCACCATGCTTTCGCTACTTATTCCGGCATTCTCTCTTCTATCTCGTCCAGCAGTCCTTTCGGTCTACCTTCTTCCTACTATAGAATGCTCCTCTACCACTCATGATTACTCATGAATCCGCAATTTCGGTGTATAGTTTAGCCCCGGTAATTTTCCGCGCAACTTCACTCGACCAGTGAGCTATTACGCACTCTTTAAATGAATGGCTGCTTCTAAGCCAACATCCTGGTTGTTTACGCAAAATCACATCGTTTTCCACTTAACTATATCTTTGGGACCTTAATTGACGATCTGGGCTCTTTCCCTTTTGACCACGGAACTTAGCTCCCGCAGTCTGACTCCTGTTCTTACACATATGGTATTCGGAGTTTGATAGAGTTCGGTAACCTGGTTTGGCCCCTAGCTCCTTCAGTGCTCTACCCCCATATGCTACTAAACAAGGCTAGTCCTAAAACTATTTCGAGGAGAACCAGCTATCTCCGAGTTCGATTGGAATTTCTCCGCTATCCACAAGTCATCCCGAAGCTTTTTAACGCTTATGGGTTCGGTCCTCCACTTGATTTTACTCAAGCTTCAACCTGCTCATGGATAGGTCACTCGGTTTCGGGTCTATTCCATATGACTTACTCGCCCTTTTCAGACTCGATTTCTCTTCGACTTCGTAACTTAATTACTTAATCTTGCCATATAAAATAACTCGCCGGACCGTTCTACAAAAAGTACGACATCGCACCTTAACGTGCTTTGTCTGCTTGTAAACATAGGGTTTCAGGTTCTCTTTCACTCCCCTCCCGGGGTTCTTTTCACCTTTCCCTCACGGTACTGTTTCACTATCGGTCACCAAGTAGTATTTAGCCTTTGGGGGTGGTCCCCCAATTTTCATACGAGATTTCCCGTGTCTCGCACTACTCCGGATACTACCATGTCTTTTAGACTTTTGCTTACTAGACTTTCACTATCTTTGGTCTGCTTTCCCAAACAGTTCTGCTAGTCTTCAAGAATCAATTATGTAGTCCATAACCCCAGATGAATTACTTCTTCTGGTTTAGGCTCTTCTGCTTTCGCTCGCCACTACTTACAGAATCGATTTTTCTTTCTTTTCCTGTGGGTACTTAGATGTTTCAGTTCCCCACGTTCCCCTCTATACACTACTTTACTCATGTATAGATTAATCAGCTTTTACCTGATTAGAGTTTCCTCATTCGGATATCTATGGATATAATGGATATTTGCTCCTCCCCATAGCTTTTCGCAGCTTATCACGTCCTTCTTCGGCTCTTGGTGCCAAGGCATTCACCCTATGCTCTTAGTAGCTTAACCTTCTCGCTGTGTCTAATCTTCGTATTGCTGTGTCAGACTTCGTCATAATTTGTTCGATGTACTTGTGTAGTATCTCACAAATTCTTCCTTGTCTTCCTTGCACTACTTGATTATACTTTGCGACATTGCTTCGTATAAGCTTCGTATCTCTACTCAGCTTATTCTTAGCTTTTAGTCAATCGGTTTGATGATTTAAAATTTCGTTAGAAATTTTTCTATCCTAAAACTTTCTACTAGTTTTTCTAGTTTACCTTATTTTTCATCTATATATTTTTCAATGTGCTTCTTTGAAAATTCTAAACTTCATATTACTAGTCAACTTCCTTGAAATTTTTAGTTGTTTTCCTTGTACTACTCGTTTCTAATTTTCAATATTCTTTCAAATTATAAACTTATTTGTCTATAATTTGAAATAATGGTGGGCTCAAATGGAATCGAACCATCGACCTCACGCTTATCAGGCGTGCGCTCTAACCATCTGAGCTATGAGCCCATATATTAGAGTCTTGTCGTTATTGTTTTCTTCTGTTTATGAGCTTACTCTTTTTACAATGTACTAAAATTACTTTTCCATTATATGTACTTCTTACTATCATCTTACCTATTTCAGAACTTATAATAAGGCGTAATTTAAAAGTACATTGAAAAATAAACAATAAAATCATCTTTAGATATTCTCCTTAGAAAGGAGGTGATCCAGCCGCACCTTCCGATACGGCTACCTTGTT
>CASDJM010000035.1 GCA_949280815.1 uncultured Clostridia bacterium
TTCAATATTTTATTTTTCTTATTAGGTGTGACATATCTATTGTAAACCTATATTTACGTAATTTTTGTGTTTAATTCTCTCTTACTGTTACAAATGATGCCCCCCTTTGAAAAGGGGGTTTGATTTGTAACATCTTACTACTTTCAGCTAAGAACTAATTTCTTTCTAATTCAATTATAATTTCTTTCCCTTTATTTGTAAAAATATGAACCGTAATCTCATCTGTTGCATCATATTTTGTTAAATTAAAAGTTTGGTAATAATCAATTACATTCTCTGGCGATAAACTATAACCTCCATCTCCATCTGACCTTTGTGCTGTTTCAAATTTCTTTCCATCTGATGTTTCTATATATTCTTTTTGAAGGGCTATCATATCATCAATATTTTTTGGATTATGAGAATACAAAAGTTCATAATCGACTTTATCTGTTGTTGTTGTAAGTGCTATTTTAAAAGCTGTATTAGACAATGTTGCTCTTGTTAATTGTGTTTTATCATCATTGCAATTTTTTACTTTATAAACAATGGTTTCTCTTTTATAAAACTCTTCTGGCACATCTACTTCAAAATTCCAATCTCCTTCATAAAATTTGTCAATTTCAACATTTTCTTCTTCATTCATTCTCCAAGTGCTAACTTTGGTAAATGTAAGACTCAAATGCTTACTCTTTGGAAATAATTCTGGATTTCCTGTAGCAGATAAGGAAAGCTTAAATTCTCTTTCTCCTGTTTCTTCTGCTAAAAAACTATAAGCGCCCCTATATTCTGGTTCCCATTCTGGAGTACCTGAATTTTCTAAATCAGTATTTGTACTAAATACAATATTTCCTTGCTCGTCTACAATTCTCAAATCTGCCAATTCCATACTTCTAAACTCAATCCTATCATATTTTTCATCTAAGGTAACATGAAAATTCATAGCAAAATTGAAATCATCCATTACAATCGAATCCACACTGATTTCTATTCCCTCTGCACTTTGCGTTTCTGTTTTTACTTCTGTCATATAGCCATTATTAATCGCCGTATCTACTCCATCACTTGTATTAGCTCCAAATAAATTCTTGATAAAATTTTCTATATCTTTTGCCAATACTCCTCCTGTAATGAAAACCATAACACAGCAAGCTGCTATGGCAACCTTAAAAATACTTTTCCTTCGATTTTTCATATTTTTTGCTTCCTCCTCACAAAACTCAGATATAGCAATCTTTCGTTCTACACCTTTAAGGATTTTTTCATTTTCTCTATTCATTGCCATACCCTCCTTTTTCTAAATCTTTTTTTATTCTTTTTCTAATTCTATACAATTTTGTTTTTACATTAAATTCTGATACATTCACTATTTGTGCTATTTCTTTTATTTTTTTGCCTGCATAATAATATAAATTAAATATCGCAATATCTTCCTCTTTCATTTTCTCTAGTGATTCTTTTATCAGTCTTGTTTTCTCTCTTTGTTCATATAACATGTCTATACTCGTTAAGTCTAAAATACTATCTTCATAATCTTGAATATCATAATTGATGCTAATTACTCTACTTTTTTCTCTGATTAGATTTCTAACAATACCAGCTATATAGGAACTTAACGGTTTGTTATCATCTAATTTGTCTTTATTTTTCCACAAAATAAAGAAGGTATCTGACAGGATTTCTTCTTTGTCTTCGTTTGTTAAAAATGCCATTGTTTTATTTTTCACGATTTTACGAGCATAAGTACTGTATTCATTAATTATATTCTCCAGATTTAGTTCGTTATTGGTTTTATAATTTTTTATTTCTTTTTTCACTTTAGATCTAAACTCCTTATTTTTTGTTAGTATTTTTTAAGATATCTTACATTTATATATTGATAAAAAATTAAAAAAGGTAACAGACTTTTTTATTATAGCAAAAAAAAAAGAACTTGATGTAGTCCTATACAAAACCAAAAGCATATCAAGTCCTAACGACTTAGATTAGGATTTGCCTAATCTTATATTATAGGAAAGTTCTCTGAACTTCCTATAATATAAAGCATTTCACACAAAATTGCATAGCAATTCTGGCGAGCGAACAAATATGGGACATGAAAAGTACTCTAAAAGGTCGAGAAATTTTAATCATGCCCCTTTTGTTCTATATTCCCTACATGAGTTACAATATACAGCTACATACCACACCCCTCACAATGATTCTCTTTCAAATTACACTTTTCTTTAATCTCCTCCTCTGACAATTTTCCCTCTTTTCGATAATAATCTGCAATTGCCTCGCAAATAGCCTCTTCTGCTAAAACAGAACAATGCAACTTAACTGGTGGCAAACCTCCCAAGCTATTTACAACATCCGTATTCTTTAATTGCAATGCTTCCTCTAATGTCTTCCCTTTTATCATTTCTGTTGAAATACTACTTGTTGCAATAGCTGCACCACATCCAAAAGTTTTAAATTTTACATCCACTATTACATTATTTTCAACCTTGATAAACATCTTCATAATATCGCCACAGACAGGATTTCCAACTTCTCCTACTCCCGAAGCCTCTTCTATTTTTCCTACATTTCTAGGGTTTGTATAATGTTCTACTACTTTTTCTGAATACTCCATTATTTGTTTTCCTCCTCTATAAATTTCTCCCATAATGGTGACATTTCTCTTAATCTTGCAACAATCTCGACTAGATTTTCTACGACATAGTCTATTTCTTCTTTTGTATTATATTTTCCAATTGAAACTCTTAGAGAGCCATGTGCTATTTCATGTGGTAGACCGGATGGCAAGTAATACATGAGATGGATCAAGTGAACCTGATGTACAGGCACTACCACTAGAAGCACAAATACCTTTTAAATCTAAATTTAAAAGTAATCCTTCTCCTTCAATAAATCGAAAAGATATATTACTGTTTCCTGGTAATCTGTTTTCTCTGTCTCCATTTATTCTGATATATGGTATTTTTTTCTCCACTTGTTCTACATAGTAGTCTCTTAATTTAGCTATTTTTTGATTATGATTTTCTAAACTTTCATAAGCCATTTCGATTGCTTTTCCTAATCCTACAATGCCTGGTACATTTTCTGTTCCTGCTCTTTTATTCCTTTCCTGATGTCCACCCTGAATAAATTTATCAAATCTTACTCCTTTTCTGACATACAAAGCTCCAATTCCTTTTGGACCATAGAATTTATGTGCTGATAAAGAAAGAGCATCTATATTTAACGCTTTTACATCAATTTTTACACTTCCAACTGCTTGTACAGCATCTGTGTGAAAAAATATATTGTTTTTCTTGGCTATTTCTCCTATCTCTTTAATAGGTTCTATAGTTCCAATTTCATTATTAGCAAACATAATGGTAATAAGAGTAGTTGTTGGTTTTATAACTTTTTTCAATTCTGCTAAATCTACTATTCCATTTTTATCTACTCCTAGATAAGTAACTTCAAATCCCTCTTTTTCTAATTGCTTACAAGTTTCTAAAACAGCTGGATGTTCTATTTTAGAAGTAATAATATGATTTCCTTTACTTTGATAACTGTGAGCAATTCCTCTAATGGCTGTATTATCACTTTCACTTCCCCCTGCTGTAAAATAAATTTCATTTGTTTCACAATTCAAAGCTTTTGCTACTTGATTTCTTGTTTCTTCTATCGCTTTCCTATTTTCTCTTCCTAATTTATAAATAGAAGATGGATTTCCATAGCTTTGTGATAAATATGGCAACATTGCTTTTACAACTTCTTCATCTGTTTTAGTGGTTGCACTATTATCTAAATATATTGTTTTCATCCTTATTTTCCTTTCCTATTATTTTACTAGGAATTATATCATCTAATTCCTAGTAAGTCAATAGGAAATAGGCTTGAATTTTGTTTTTATGCACACTTCCCAACAAAATTTTTAAAATGTATAAAAAAATAGTTTGACAATATACTAATAATATCTTAGCTTCGATTATCTTTTTTCCTAGATAGAAATAAGATAATCAGTCGTCAGATTAAATCATAGAGTGTCATTCTTTTGTCCCCGCTTTCATTAGTATTACCTAATTACTCAGGCTTTGTCATTATAACTTATATTTGACATTCTGCAAGCTTTTTATTTTGGCATTTCCGCCCTTAGGAATTAATAGGTTACTGGTCAGCCTTGCTCTTTTCTTTTTAGTGAGAAAGCTTACTATATTATTTTTGAAATACCGCATAAGCGACTAAACGAGCCTTGAGCGAGTGCGATTGGAACAACTTACAGACTAATACATCTGATTCTGGAAGTTGCGACACACAAGGTATAAAAAAATATATAGTAAGCTTTCTCTCAAGAACAACAAATAATAAGGCTGAACAGTAACATTAATAGTAAAATAATTTAGGAAAATATTACTTTACTCCTTTATTAAATCCTCCAATGTCTTACTATTCACATATTGTGTAATTACAGCATCTAGACCTTCCCAAAAAGAATACGTTTTGCAATTTTCCTTTCTCTTACAGATTCCTGTATCTGTTAAGCAATCAATTGGTGCTAATTTTCCTTCTGTTACTCTCAATATATCTCCTACTCTATATTCACTTGGTTTCTTTGCTAATTTATAGCCCCCATTATTTCCTCTTGCTGTCTCCAAATAGCCAGCTTTATTCAAAATCGCTATGATTTGTTCTGAATATTTATTCGATACCTCTTGTCTTTCTGCTATGTCTTTTAAAGCAATAAATTCTCCTCTGTCATTTGTTGCTAAATCTATCATAATTCTTAAAGCATATCTTCCTTTTGTAGATATTTTCATGGTCTTTCCTCCATTAAATATTATTTACCTTGCTTGTTCAACATTTCTGTTTTTAAATCATATAATTTTTGTGACAAATCCACATAGTATTTTTGGGGATTTTCTAATCTCTTTACTTCTTCCCACAATGTACCTAACTGTTCTTTCGCATATTGTGCTGTTTCCTTTAAAGTAGGTATTTGATAGATTAATTTGCCATTTTCAAATATTTTTTGTTGTAGCTCTTTTGTATAATAATTACTTAATATTTTTCTTTTCCATGTATTATGTTGGTCAAATATCTCGTATTCTTCCTCTGGTTCTCCTTCCTCTTTTAACATGATAACATCTGCCAAAGCATACTTGGTCTTTTTATCATAAAAGCGATAAATCTTTTTAAAACCTGGATTTGTAATCTTTTCTACATTTTCACTTATTTTTATTTTTGGGATAATCTCTCCTTCTTTTTCTATAGCTGCTAATTTATAAACTCCACCAAATACAGCATCACTTTTCGCTGTTATTAAGTTTTCACCTACTCCAAAAGAATCTACTTTCGCTTCTTGTTCCAATAAAGAAGCAATTAAATATTCATCTAAAGAATTGGTCACACATATTTTACAATCTGGATATCCTGCTTCATCTAATATTTTTCTTATTTTTTTAGATAAATAAGCCAAATCGCCACTATCTAGTCTCACAGCAACTGGTCTAATTCCTTGTGGTTTTAAAACTTCATCAAATACTTTGATAGCATTTGGTAATCCACTTTCTAATGTATTGTAAGTATCAATTAAAAAAGTACATCCATGAGGATATAGCTCTGCATAGGTTTTAAAAGCTTCATATTCACTATCAAAACTTTGTATCCAGCTATGTGCCATCGTTCCACTTGCTGGCACATCAAATTTTTTTGCTGTTAAAGTACAAGAAGTTCCAACTGCTCCCCCTATGATAGCTGCTCTTGCTCCATAAACGGCTGCTGATACACCATGTGCTCTTCTTGCTCCAAATTCCATAACTGGTCTTCCCTGTGCTACATTTACAATTCTACTGGTTTTGGTTGCAATTAAACTTTGATGATTCATGATTAATAATAAAACTGTTTCTAATAGTTGTGCTTCTATCAATGGTGCTTTTACTGTAATTAATGGCTCATTTGGAAATATGACCGTTCCTTCTGGAATAGCCCAAATATCTCCTGTAAATTTAAAGTTAGATAAATATTCTAAATATTCTTCTGAAAAAATCTTTTGACTTCTTAAATATTCCATATCTTCTTTATCAAATTTTAAGTTTTGTACATATTCAATGACTTGCTCTAGTCCTGCCATAATGGCATATCCACCATTGTCTGGTACCTTTCTAAAAAATATATCAAAATAAGCTATCTCATTCTTATTTTTTGCAAAATAACCATTTGACATCGTAAATTCATAAAAATCTGATATTAGTTCTAATTTTTCTGCATTCATTTTCATATCTTCCTTTCTATCTTTCTCAATGTTGTCAAGTAAAGTTTTTATATATTATTTTGTTACACCTTGTGTGTCGCAACCATCTGATTTTAAAGATGGACGGTTGCTCCAATCGCACTCGCCATAGGCTCGTTTGGTCGCTTACGCAGTGTTGCAAAAATAATACATAAAAACTTTACTTGACAACATTGTTAAATTGCTAAGCTAAGTTTTCTACTAAATTAATTCCTGCTTGTGCCATTAATTGAAAAGCCATTTGATTATATTCTTCGCGTTTATGATTTGGTGCATCGTAAGTTTCTACTGCATTTTTTGGTATAGTAATTTTAATATCTCTATCTTTTTGGTCAAAGTAGTTTTGTAATGGTATCGCTAAATTTAAGACACAAATATCAGTACAACATCCTATGATAATTACCTCTTTTAGTTTTACCATTTTATCGATATCTTCTAGGAAATTAGGTGCATATATTGTACTTGTTGAATTTTTTGGATACACAAAAGCATCTTTTTCAAATTGCCCCAATTCTTCTACTAATTGTGCTTCTTCTGTTCCTTCTACACAATGTGCTGGATATCGATTAAATTCTCTACAATTTTCTTTATGGGTATCTTTAATAATTGCTATTGCTTCTTGCTTTTCTTGTATTTGTTTCATCAATTTAATATGTTCTGGAATGATATGTTGGATATAAGAATCTGCCATAGCTCCTTTTTTTACAAATCCATTTACCATATC
Source organism: uncultured Clostridia bacterium (assembly GCA_949280815.1). Taxonomy (GTDB): domain Bacteria; phylum Bacillota; class Clostridia; order TANB77; family CAG-508; genus CAG-269. The sequence goes on from CASDJM010000035.1 coordinate 6,969, forward strand.
TACATTTATTAATAACTTTTCTATTTTTTCCATCTCTTTCATTTTACTTACTCATGCTAGTTCACACTAACACTTATCTCCTTTCCACTTTATTTTTTATACAGCAAAACATTTTTCACGGTCAAACTTCTAACGTATCATGAATCTGTAACAGCTAAAGAAGTTGAACAACTTCATGAAAGCATACGACATAAAACTAATCTAATTCAATCATGTCTCTTTTGCTCATACTGCTTTCTTTTCTCTTTTCTTTCTTGTTTTTTCATTTCCATTTTTCGTTTGTAACAATACATTAAAATAATAATAAAAACTATAACAATTAATGTCATTTTATTTTTTATTATTTGGGTAACAATACCCAATTGTTTCATTTTAAATTGATATTTTCCTTCAATTTGCTCATAAGTAATTTTTTTCTTATCTTCTGTATTATTATTATCTCCCTTTGTCCTATATTTTGTGATTCCATCTTCTTCTACAATTCCAATTACTCTATGAGTGATAATATTATCTCCTTGTGAAAAGGAGATAATGTCATTAATTCTAATTTCATTCTCTGGTACCTCTTTTACTAGTATAGCATCCTGCGTCATAATAGTTGGTTCCATACTTCCTGATACAATCACAAAAGTTTTGTAACCGAAAAAATCTGGTATTTCATTTGGATCGATAAAAGATTTTATGATTAGTGTAAAATTAAAAATGATACTAGGTATTAGTATCATATAAAGAATCACACTAATAACTTTCACTATAATGTGTATTTTTTGCCCTTCCTTCTGCATTTTATCGATTTTGTACATTATTTAACTCCCTATCTTTTGTTTTTCGTTCTTATTTTATCACATTTTTAGTAATCTTCGCAAGTTATATTTGTTTTTTAGTTTCGGTTTTTTGATTTAATTTGGTATAAATATTTTCCTTAATCCAAGTTTCATTTGAAACATTCTTAACTTCATTAATTGGAACCCATTTCACTCCACTATTTTCATCTTCCTTTATATGCAATGTTTCTTTTTCATCAACTTCTAACAGATAAGTTAAATTTAAATGCAAATGAGAAGAAACATAATTTCCTCTTTTCACATGTCCGTCTACCGTCAAGATTTCTAGAGAAAATATATCTCCATTATTTAACACTTTTACATTTTGTACTCCTGTCTCTTCCTTTAATTCTTTGATTGCTACCTTTAGCAGGTCTGCTTCGCCGTCACTATGACCACCTGTCCAAGACCAAGATTGATAGATGTTATGATATATCATTAACACTTTGGTTCTCTCTTTATTAACTGCCCAACTGGATGCTGTAAAATGGGCAAATTCATTCCCTCTTGTCAAGGGACTATAAAACATATCAAATATATCAATACATTCTAACATTACTCGTTTGTCTTTTTCTTCCTGCTGATTGTATGGTTCATAATTTTCTATTTTTTCTCTTAATTTCCTTCGTTTTATTACTTCCTTTTCTTCTAATTCTTTATATTTCAAATAATCTTGATATGTAAATCCTTTTATACCTTTTTTATCTAAGATTTCTAATATATCTCCCATACATTACTTCTCCTTATCATAATTTATTTTTACATTTTAACCTATGTCAAAACTTTTCTTTTTATATCTTCTAATTCTTCTATTCTAAAATTCTTTTTGGCATACTATAATCAATCTTGTGTTGGTGCTCAATCAAGAAAAAGATTTCTCTCTTCTTCATTTTGTAAACAATATCAGATGCACTACTTTGAAACATATAATTGATATGCTTTAAACATTTTGTCATGTGGCTGATGTACATGATACTTTTCATCTGTTTCTCGTAGTTGATAAGTGCTCTTGCCTTCTTTTGCTTTTAATTCCTGATATCTCAAATAATCCTGATAATTGAATTCTTTCATATATCACGTCTCCTTTATTATAATTGGTTTTTATTTGTATGTCAATATTTATTTTTGAGTAAATAATGTGTGCTATTTATCAGTTACTATTCACAGCTATTAATTTTTATATATAAATTTATTATATTTTTTATAAAGTGACAATTCGGGGGGACCAACAAGATTACAAACTCTTCCTTTCGTTACAGTTTGTTCGTAGCCTGAGAGTCACTTTAGAAAAAATACTAATAAATTTTGTTAGTACTTATTTTAGCTGTGAATTGTAACATTTATCACCTGCTTTCTAGTTGTTATTTTTTTGTGAATTGGATTTTTAGAATTACTTTTCTGTTTTAGATAATAATGTAATAAACATTATTTTAGAATTTAAATTTGTGTTGAATCAATTTGTATTCTTATCATAATATATTTATTTATCAAAGTCAATACTAACTTTTATTCAAGTTTTGGTTTTTATTATAATTTATATAAAAGTTATAATGTATAATTAAACTTATTTATATGATTAGTCCGACCAGTAAAGAACAGAATTTTCTATATATTATAACTTTTATATTTAGAAGACAAGAAAAAAAGAGCTAAGATTTTCTTCTAATATCAATTTTAAAAAAATCTTAGACTCTCCCTATTTATTTGATTACATTTTGTCAATTACTATTTAATTCCTTCAACTGTAAATGTACCAGCCTTTGTAAAGCTAATTGTTACAAAGTTGTCACCAGCAGTATAAGAAATAGTAGCTCCTTTTCCATTAAGATTGAAAGAATTGATAAATTCTTTTATTTCTTTTGTTTCAGAAGGTGTAATTCCAGATTGATTTGCTGTTGCTACGAAATTACTTACGATTTCTGCATCTGTATATTCTTTTAATTCCATACTACCTGTTACAGCAAATTTAGTAGGTATTGCTTTCTTAGGTACAAATTTTGTTGCATTCGTACCAGTAGGATTATCAGTACTTACAGTTGTAGTAACAGCTGAATTATTAGCTTGAACAGCACCTGATAAATCAACAGTTGCATCTTTAGCAGTAACATTTAATTTAACATCACTAACATTAACTGTTGCTTCTGTATTTACTGTTACACTTCCACCATTTGAGTTAATTGCAATTGTTCCTATATATGTTGCTGGGTTTCCACTAGCTATTGTAACAAATCCAATAACTGCTGCTTTGTTCTCACTTGTAAATGTCAAATTATTTGTTGTTGTTGATCCTTCTTTTAGTTTAACATTTAATGTTGTTCCATTTGCTATTATTGTTGTTTGTTTGTCTGTTTTTATTTTAACACCATTTATCGTAACAGTTGAATTATCAGCTATTACAAATTCTTTATTAGCTGTAGCATCAAGAATTTCAACACCATTTGTTAAAACAATCTGATCAGCAACTAAATTATCTGTTTTAAACATAGCATCTGTCCCTTGTAATTTAACTTCTGCTGGTTTAGTTCCTGTCGCATCTGCTGTTGCTTCTACTGTTCTTTGTGTTCTTGCTTTTCCTGTTAAAACAAGTTTTTTACCAGCTGCAGTATCTGCAAAATCTATCGAATCAGAAGCATCTGATGCTTTACTTCCTTCTAATACTACTGTTATAGTATCTTTTGCAATTGTTATAATATCATTATTATGTATTTTTTCAACTACAGTTAGAGCATCTTCTAAAGATTTATATTCAGGATACAATAATGTTGTTGTTCCTGCCTGATAAAGAGTAGTTTCTTTTCCATTGATATATACTACTTTATTAGCTAAGTCTGAGTAAATTGTTCCTGCAACTTTTGCTTCATTTACATTTGTTTTTCTTGTTAAGTTTTCAATTTTAGGTAATGTTGCAGCATAGATAGGTGCTGATTTTCCTGTTATTCCATTTACGTCAGCAATTAATTTAAATCCATAATTTTTATTTTGATTTAATCCACTCACTACAATTTTTCCGCTTTCTGTTAATGTAACATCTTTTGTTGTTACATATTTATATTTTGAAATTGCTTGGATTAGCCCTTCTGTTTCTGTAACAGCTTCATATACTTCTACTTTGTAAGTAGGAACAAATCCACTAACTGTATCAGTAATACCAGCTATTGTAACACTTGTATCACTTGCACTTTCTACATTAGCACTTGTAACTGCCACTTCATAGAATCCTTCAGAAAGTTTTTTGTCTGATGAAATCACTGCTTTTTGAGAACCTTTTGCATCAACACATACTTCTGCTTGATACATTGTATTTTCTGCATAAGTGAAACTAGCATCCATTGTTACAATATCAATCTCATTTGTATTAGGATCTGTTATTGTTTTAGTAGCAACGGGAGAAGTTGTATCATATTTTTTATTAGCTACATCATATTGATATATATTAATTGTATAACCAGCTATATCTTCTTTAGCATTAGCATCTGTCCATGATAAATTTCTTTCTGCACCAGTTTCTGGTATTGTAAAATCTATTTTTGAAACTTCTTGTAGTTTCTTTACTTGTACTTCACCAGATTGAACTTCTTTTGAAGCTGTAGTTGTTCCATCTGAAGCTCCATTTACAACAACTCCAATTTTATATCTTCCAGCTTCTGTCATTTTAGAAGTATAATCTTTATTAGTACTAGATACAGCAGTATCTTCATCTACAATTTTATCATCTTTGTATAGTCTTACTGTATATGTTGCTCCTAGCGTCATATTAGCATCAGGTGTCCATGCAAATGAATCATCTCCACCTACTAATGTTGGAACAGTAATAGTATTAGTTACTGCTGGCTCTTCTTTAACACTGTCACCATCTAATGGAATAATAGTTTTTAATACATTAGCTGTAACATACTCTGTTCTACTTCCATAAATATTTTCAAGTACATATACTAAAGTATAAGATGTATTATTTTCTAATTCTTTATCTAATACTGCATCTACTAATTTATTTTCTTTTACTTCTAAATATTTAGTTTGATCTGTAATTCCAGCATTAAGAGTAGTTGCATCTGAACCTATTCCATAATATACTTTTTTAAGTTCTGTACCATATCCTTCTAAAGACAATGTAGCATCTTTTGTGTTAAGACGTTTTGCCACTACTTTAGTAGCAGTTGGTGCTACTGTATTCTTCTCTACTGTGGTTTCTCCTACTACTTTGTTATCTTTATCCAATAATTGGATAGTATAAGTTCCATCATCTTCAGATGAGAAATCAAATCCAGAAACTGGATATAAATCTACATGTGCATCAATTTGAGTAAAGGTAGCTCCTGAAGTTACTGAAGTAGGTAGCTCTTTTCCATTTGCATCTAATACTTTTAATGTTAATCCTGTTATAGCTGTGTCAGATGGTGTAAGTCCAATGTTAACAGTTGCTGTTTTACCAGCAACACCATTTTGATTATTAATGTATCCACCTTCTACTGATAAAGTATATGGATATACTTCAACTACGTCAGCATCAGGTAATTGATCAACAATGTCTTCTCCCTTTGTTTTCAATTGTCCTAATACAAATTGTTGAATTCTTAATGCATCATTTATATCTGTACCTTGACCAGCTGCTCTTCTTACATTTCCTGATTCTAATGCAATTTCATCGCCTTCTATTTTATTTCCTGCTACATTTCTTTTATATTTTGCTATTTCTAATGCATCATTAATATCTACGATTCCGTTTCTATCAGCATCTCCCATAATTAATACAGTATATTCTTTTCCTTTTAATTTAAAGGTATCTCCTGAACGGAATTGTTTATTTTCATCAAAACCTTGAAATGCTGTCTTATCAAACAAACCACTATTAATAATATCCTTCATTGTTGCTACATCTTTAGCATTATCTAAAATAACTGGTACAACATTTGCAAGACTTGGAACTAATGTATTACTATAAATACCTGGCACTTTCGAAGTAACATCTTTTGTTGTAATAGCCGCAGATGATGTTCCCATAACACCTGTTGTTAACATTCCAGCTAATGCTAATGATGATAAAACTTTTAAATTCTTTTTCACTTTTTCATTCCTCCTAAAAATATATTTCATTTTTATCTGATTCTTATTTTTCTTTTCTTGCTACTAATGCTACACCTGCTAATGCAATGATAACTGCTACTGCAATATATACTGGTGCTCCTGTTTGTGGTAATTTAGTTATTACTTTTCCATTTGTTCCAACTTTTCCATTAGCACTTTGGCTATTTGTTGTAGTTGTTCCTTGTTGTTTGTCACTTGCTGATGGTGTTGTAGTTGTTCCTTGTTGTTTGTCATCTGTTGATGGTTTTGTAGTTGTTCCTTGTTGGTTATTATCTGTTGGTTTGTCTCCTTTGTTATCTTCATCTTTTACGTCTACTGGAGCTGTTACTTTTACTGTAACTGTAGGATTTGCCATATCTTCATAATCTTCTGTTACAAAATCACTTACTGTGAATGCTTTTGCATCTGTTGTTGTTTCTTTTGCTTTAAAATTAAGTGTCACTGATTCTGTTTTTGATGTACCATTTGTTGCAAATAGTTGTACATTTACTACTCCATCTGTATTTCCTGCTGTATCAATTGTTCCTAAGGCTCCTGCTGAACCTCCTAAAAATTCAAAATTTGCTTTGTTATATGATAATTCAAATCCAACTGAAGCTGTTGGCTTCATGCTAAGTGTTACTGTTACTGTTTTTCCTTTTTCTACCTCATTTTTTGCTGTTACGCTTGCTGCGTTAACGCTTCCCATCATTGTTATTAATACCATAGCTAAAATTGCTACTACTACTACTGTTTTTTTCATAATTTTCATTCCTTTCTTTTTTCTGTTTGTGTGGTACACAATATCTGCACCATTCAAATCTCATGTGCTTTGCAAATGAGTCTTGTTAATCCACCTGGATTACAAGTAATAAGAGTTACTTCTCTTTTCCCATCATTGTTTTGATCCAAACATGATAGGTCTTCTGGAACACAAGTGTACATGTTATATATCTTATAATTTACTTTTGTTTTAGTTTCTCTATTGATTACATAAAAATTATCTCCTACTTGCATTTCAGATAGTCTTTTTAGCATATTGTTCCAATTATGCCCACTAATACAAAAGTTTCCTGACTCGTTCACATTAGGGCCATAAAGTTTAGCAACTGATAGCTTTAAAGAAGAATTTTCTGATATATTTAATATATTTTTGGTAACATCTATTTTCTCAATTACCAATTGTCCTAATACCTCATAGTTTCCCATTTTATCTGGTATATCGACATCAGAAATTTCATCTGTTTTCTTTTCTACTATCACTTCTTCTGTATTATCTTGCGGTATATCAGCAATTGTTTCTTCTTGTTGTGGGATGTTTCCTATTTCCCATAACCTATTACTAACAACTATGTAAATAATAGCAACTAATATAACTAGCAAACTAATACAAATTATGACTTTTTTTTTGTTTGTTTTTTTCTTCTTTCCTCGCTTGGCTCTAGCATAAACCATCATTCCCACTTTTCTAAAAATTTCACCCCCTTATATCGTGTTTTTAATCTGTTTTAGGTTAGACAAATACATTCTAACCTATTTCAGGTTAGAAGTCAATAGTATTTTTTTAATATTTTAAAATATTTTTAGAATCCCTTTACTGGTCAGCCTTGCTCTTTTTTTTTAGTGGGAAAGCTTACTATATTATTTTTGAAATACCGCGTAAGCGACTAAACCAGCTTTGAGCGAGTGCGATTGGAGCAACTTACAGACTATATATTTGATTCTAGAAGTTGCAACACACAAGGTATAAAAAAATCATATAGTAAGCTTTCTCACAAGAACAACAAATAATAAGGCTGAACAGTAACAGACCCCCTACTATTAGTTAGTTTTTAGAACATTGAAAAATCATCAAGAAGAAAAAATTATCATCAATAAATTTCTTATCTTTTCATGATTTTTTCTCATTTTGTTAATAATATTTTTGGATTTATAAATTAGCTTAAAAAAATAGAACTTAGAAATGAGGAGTGATGCAAATGACTCATAATGGAAATGCATATCATAGAATTCGTGCTTTTCGCGAAGATTGCGATTTAACACAAAAAAAAATCGCAGAAATTTTAAATATGTCTCAAACTGGATATTCCAAATATGAAACAGGAGAAAATGATGTCCCTACTCGAATATTAATTGAGCTCGCCTTGTTTTATGATACTTCAATTGATTATTTGCTAGGAATTACAGATGAGGTAAAGCCCTATAAAAGAAAAGAATGAAAAAACAGTTACTATTAAACTTTTTCTAATAGTAACTGTTTTATTTCCTTTTGCTTTAATACGAACAGATATAGTAAATACATTTCTTTTTTACATGACACTGAGAAATGTTTTGGACAAAATCCCATTAATCCATTTTGTATAAATGACGAATGCGACTGGAATAGTCTTACAAATTCTTAAACAAAAGTCATAAAAGGTCCCATCTTCGGGTATTGTTATGATTTTGTTTTAGAATTTGTTAACGTTATGCAAGGTAGCCGAGGAATTTATACAAAATGGATTAATGGGATTTTGCCTAGAATCTTAAGTGTTGGGGTGTTATGTATGAAAAGAAACCTCCCTTTTGCATCTATTCTGTTCTAAGTGCTTCTACTGGATCTCTTTTACTTGCCATTTTAGCTGGTATTAAACCTGCAATCATAGTCAATAGCATGCTAATCACTACCAATACAATACCTGCTACTGGTGGTACCATAGCATTAACTGTTACCTCTGCCAAAGCATAGATTACAGCATTAATTGGTATGGTTAGCAATACAGTTATACCAATTCCTAATAATCCTGAAATCAATCCTACAATAAAGGTCTCCGCATTAAATACTCTCGAAATATCTTTCTTAGAAGCACCAATCGCTCTTAATATTCCAATTTCTTTGGTTCTTTCTAATACAGATATATACGTTATGATTCCAATCATGATAGAAGATACAATTAGTGATATGGCTACAAATGCAATTAATACATAACTAATAGTATCAATAATTTGGCTAACAGATTTCATCATAAGACCTATCATATCAGTATAATTGATAACATTTTCTTCTTTTCCTTCCTCTCTTTGTTTTTGATTATAGGCTTCAATGGCATCTGCTATTTTGTCTTTTGCCTCAAAATTCTTTGGATAAATCTTAATAGAAGTTGGATTGTCTAAATCAATGGCAGCCAATTTTTCTAGATTTTTCTCATAACTAGCATCTTTATTGGCTGTATAAGTTTCCATCATTTTAGCTATTTCTTCACTACTTAATCGACTCATTGCCATTCTTTGTTCATTTGTCAAATTAGACATTGAATAATTTTCTTTTTCTTCTTCGGTTGGAAATTTCAATCCAGAAAATACATTCGTCTCCTTCTTTTCTTTTTGTTCTTTGACAATTTCTGCTTCATTCGATTTATTGACAACATATTCTTTTAATTTTTTCGTATATCCGATTCCACTTGTTACAGATGTTGATGCAACACTTTCTTCATTTTGTTTAATAATACCAACAATCTTAACACTTTCTGCTTCTTTTATTTTTTCTTTCATATAATTGTCATTGTCTTCTTGATTAATCCATAATCCATTTTGTTTTTGATAATAATCAGAGTTCAACAATAATTTAAAAGATAAATTTAATAATTCATCATAAGTATATGAGGTATTCTCCCCAGCCTCTTCTATTTTTTCTCCATTTTCTACTGCTTTCCATTTCTCTTTTAATTCTTCTTGATTTTTTAAGCCTAATGAATACAAGGTATAATCATCAATTCTTCCATCTTCTTTTAAAATTAAAACTACCTCATTATATTCTTTTGGCCAGCTACCTTTGACTAAATCAAATTGAGATTCTAATAAACTTTGATTATCTAACATTTCAATCCATATATCTGTATTGGTCATCATAGAACTTCCCATCATAGATGCCATAGAAGAATTATTTTGGGCTTCTATCATTTCTCCCATCCCAAAAGCATTCATAACAGTACTTGGATTTACTTTTACAATTCCATCTTCGGTATTTTCCTTATACAAATTAATCGTTAAGTCATATCCATATTTGATACTGTTACTATTATTTGATATTTCATTATTTCCTTCTTCTAAATATTTCTTTAATTCTGCTAAGTTATTGTTTGCTTTCTTATTTGAAAGCGTTGTTATCATTTCATTCATAACATCTGCTGAGTAGGCTTTTCCTTCTTCTTGATTTTCGTTCTCTTCTTCTGTTCCCATCATCGATTCCATCATACTAGACATATCAATAGCAGAATCCTCTATCGTAATTGGATAAGAGGATAAAGTCTCCTCTTCTACTTTATTAATATAGTTTTGTACTCCTGTTGATATCGCTAATATAAGAGCAATTCCTATAATCCCTATACTTCCTGCAAACGAAGTCAATAACGTTCTTCCTTTTTTGGTCATTAAATTATTCAAACTCAATCGCAAAGCAGTAAAAAATTTCATAGATGTTCTTCCAGTTTTGGCAGTTATTTCTTCTTTTTCTTGGTCTTCTTTAGTAAATGGTTTAGAATCATCTGTAATAACGCCATCTAGTATTTTTACAATTCTAGTAGAATATTTTTCGGCTAATTCAGGATTGTGTGTAACCATAATAATTAGCTTATCTTTGGAAATTTCTTTTAAGATTTCCATGATTTGAACACTAGTTTTCGTATCTAAAGCCCCTGTTGGTTCATCTGCCAAAATAATATCTGGGTTATTCACCAAAGCTCTTGCAATGGCCACTCTTTGCATTTGTCCTCCTGATAGTTGATTTGGCTTTTTATGGATTTGTTCACCTAATCCAACATCTTCTAATGCTTTGACAGCCCTTTCTTTTCTTTCCTTTCTAGAAACACCTGAAATTGTTAGTGCCAATTCTACATTAGATAAGATACTTTGATGTGGTATTAAATTATAACTTTGGAACACAAATCCAATCGAATAATTACGATAAGCATCCCATTCTTTATCTTTAAATTTCTTAGTCGACTTTCCATTAATTACTAAATCACCTGAAGTATATCTGTCCAGTCCTCCTATAATGTTTAATAAAGTGGTCTTTCCACAGCCACTTTGCCCTAATATTGATACAAATTCACTTTTTCTAAACTCAATATCAATTCCTTTTAGTGCTTTTACAGTTGAATCTCCTGAAACATAGTCCTTTGTTATCTTTTCTAACTTTAACATTTCTTCCTCCTCTTGATAAACATGTAATGAGACAAGCAATGCTGTCAACTTAAGGTGTAATCTACTATTTTGCAACACCGCGTAAGCGACCAAACGAGCCTATGGCGAGTGCGATTGGAGCAACCTGCACAGACTTTTATTTAGTAGGTTACGACACACAAGGTGTAAAAAATAATAGATTACACCTTAAGTCGACAACATTGATGTGACAAAAAGGAGCGCCCCTCTTGTCACATCCCCAATTGTTCCCTATTTTTTAAACAATTTATTAAATATTCCTTTGTTGTCGTCTTCTTTATGATGTTTTCCTTTGCCACTTTTATTAGATTTGCCAGCTTTATTAGCTTTTCTTCTACTTCTTTCAATTAAAGCTTCTATACTATCTTCATCATCGAATTCACTTTCTACTTCTTGTTTTGACTCTTCTTGTACCCTCTGTTCTTCTTGATATTCCTCCTCTTCATCATATTTCACTTCTTGATAATCATTGTCTTCTTTGTGTTCATCTTTCTTTTCGTCCCCCACATTTAGTTCCTCTTCATAATATTTTTCATAGTAATTATTATTATCATTATTTTTTTTATCTTCCTCTTCATAGTAATTTGGTTCTTCTTCTATTTTCTCTGCTTCTTCTATTGGCTCTGTAACTTGTATTTCTTCTACTTCTTCGATTTCTTCATCCTCTTCTAATCTAAGTTCTGACAAATCTCTTCCACATTTTTCTGATACTTCTTTTTGGAATACATCGTAGATATTTTTAATGCCTTCTATTCTCCAGTAATTTGAATTAATGACTGTTCCCATACTAATATTAACATTGTTAACTTCTTCTTCAAAATTTCTCTCTTTATCTTCAATATTTTTTAAATATGTTTTATTATACAATTCTCGATAAGCTTTTTTACTTGCTCTGTTATTTACTTCTTTTAAAATTAGTTCATATAAATTCTTAATTTGTATCATATCTAATTCAAAATTATTGCAAGCTTCTACCATCATCTTTTTATGAATCCTTGCACCACTAATTGTTGTCATTCTTTCATAATCTAAAAATCCTACTATGTATTCTTTTGTAGCTTTCAAAAAAGCTAATTTTAGACTCGTATCTCTTAGTACTTTTTTATATTTATTTAATTTAACAAATTCGCCATCTGTTTCTGCCAATAATTTTTTCATTTTATCATACACCAAACTGTAACATTCCGCTTCTTTTTCTGCAATATCAATTCTTGTATGAATCGCTTTTTTTAACACATCTTGGTTAAAAGCAACCCTCTCACTTTTCCCATTTTTTGTCATAATGTTTAATGCTTCTTGTTTTACTTGTTCTTTTTCAGAATTGATGAAATCTTTTAGGCTCACTACATCTTCCACTTTAATTTCTATAAATTGTTCTTTCATTTTTTTTATATACTCAATATGATTTGCTTCCCCTATTCTTCTTGCTTTTTCACATTTATTTCTAATCTTTTGTTTCTGGGAAAAATCACTTAGATATTGGATAAATTCTGCTCTAACTTCTTTTAATTTTTCATTGTTATTATCTAGTGAACTTTCTATTTTTACTAGCTTACTTTCCAATGTTCTAGCATCTTCTCCTAAATCATTAAACAATTGTGCCCTATCATCTTCTAATTTTCGATTCAATTTATATAATTTTTCTTGTTCTTGTTGTAGACTTTCTATCTTTCTTACTGTGTTCTCAAAATCTTGTATTACTGCCGCTACCTTTTCTGTCATGATTTGATAATTTTCAATTTGTGTAATTAAATTGCTATAATTTTCATTATTCTTTTTTACATTGTAATTTTTATTGAATTCTAAGACTTCTTCCATATATCTTTCTAAAACAATGGCACTTCTTTCATACATTTTGATGCAACCTCCAAAATTCTACATTTCTTCTTCTGAATATTTTATTTTAATTTTTTCTTTTCTACTTGGTATATCATGAAAGCTATTAACATTCCAATACTTGCTGTTATCAATTGTGTCAATCCCATCGCTGTTTGTAAATTAGTAACTAACTTAGATGGAAAAATTCCAAATAAGTTTAATACTTCAAAGAAAGCAAAAATCACTAAGAATTTGACAATAATTCCTAAAATACCTGCTAAAAAGTAATTTTTCTCTTTTTCTAACATAACTAATTTATAAAAATAGATAAGTGCCAAGTTTCCTAGCCAAATTGCTGGTATCATATACACCATGTAAACAGATGCTGTTTCGAATACATACCCACTCAACACAGTTGATAAGCTTGGCATGGTTACAACTCCTATTATTTTTTTCCATCCTTTGATATTAATAGCAGAGATAATCAATGCTGTATTGACAATAGAACCTACTATGATTTGTGAATTAGTTGCTATTACACTTTGGGCACCAAATACCATTTGGATTAATTGTGCTAAAAAAGTTGGTACTAAGAACGCAATTAGTCCTATCATTATTGTTTGTATGAAATCCATTTTTTCTGAAAAGTCATATATTCTTTGATTTAATGTATTTTCTTTTTCCATTTTTTTACCTTCTTCTATCTTTAATTCTTTTTATTATATCGAAAAAAATTTAAAAAGTCTATACCTAAATTTATTTTATTTTTTCCCCACTGTATATGTGTCAATGATGTGAAACAAACTTTTATAAAAAATTTGTAGTATTA
>CASDJM010000036.1 GCA_949280815.1 uncultured Clostridia bacterium
TTTAATGAAAAATGGTATTCGTTCTCCTAAAGCTAGAAAAGCTACCAAAAGAAGAATAGCTAAAGAAAAATTACAAAAAGAAAAGAAACTAAAAAATAAAACAGAAGAAGAAAATGAATACTACCAACCATATGAGAATAATCAATTAAAATGTTTTAGAGCAAAGACAGAATGTCTTGTAATTAGAGCATTTAACGGAGATTTATTAGTAACTGTTGATGAAAAAGTATATGAATTAAGAAGACTAAAATCTCATAAAAAATTTTCTGAAGAATTTGATGCAATTCCAGAACCTAAAAAAGAGAAGAAAAAGTATATTCCGCCAATGACACATCCTTGGAAAATAGCATCATTTAAGAAACAATTAGAAAAAGCACATACAGAACATGTATATGCTTAACCGAGATGACGAAATATCTTAATTAAATCTATCGCCTAATTATATTATGGGCAAAAAATAGATTTTAATACTAAAAAAATTAAATCTAGAGCCTGCCTCGTGGCGAGCGAAAAGAGACTCTAGATTAGCTTCAAAACGGAAAATTATTTTTCCGTTAATGTTTAGAAATTTTTGGGACATTTTCAAAAGTTATTGACATTATTACTTTATCTCCCTGGTTCTGGGTTTAAGTGCTGACATTACAATAGAGGATATCTTATATTATTTAAGATATCCCCTTGTCTCAATTATAAATCCATTTGACTTCCTAAAAATGTTGCTGCAGATTGAGCTACTTTTTTCTCCACATCATTCATTTGACCATTTGGTTCTTTTGACATTAAGATAACAGTACCAATCGTATCTCCATTTGAAACAATCGGATAAACCACTTGGGCATTATTCTTTCTTTCTTGATTATCATTTTTGGTAATTGGCATAGCAACATTACTATTTTCTTTACTTGTATAAATTTCTTTATCTTCCATTAATTGTTCTAATTCATTACTGATATCTTGTTCTAAAAACTCTTTTTTAGAACCACCTGATACAGCAATAATAGTATCTTTATCTGTAATACAAGCAATATGACCTGTTGTTTTTGATAAAGTTTCTGCATAACCAGCTGCAAATTCTGAAAGCTCACCAATTGGAGAATATTTCTTCAATATCACTTGCCCTTCTCTATCGGTAAATATCTCTAATGGATCTCCTTCTTTTATTCTCAATGTTTTTCTTATTTCTTTTGGGATAACGACTCTTCCCAAATCATCTATTCTTCTTACAACTCCAGTTGCTTTCATAATTTTCCTCCTCGTAATATTTTTTGTTTATATTCTTATTATGACAAATAAGGAAAAAATTATGCATTGAAAAATAAAATTTCTAATTCATTTGCTTTAATTTACCTGACTCATAAAATTTTAATAATTCTGATAAATCTTGTATCTCTTGTTTTAATCTTTCGCCAATATCTGTATCACCTACTGTTTTTCTTACCACTCCTGTCTTTTTTACGACAATTTCTGAAATAATATCTTTTTCTTCTTTAATCGCTTTTTCAACTGACTCAAATGGTTTATTTTGACTCAATAACAATCCATTTGAGTTATAACTTAATACGTAACCTGCATTTCCAGTTGCCACTTGATAACTTTTAGCAAATCCACCATCAATAACAAGTAACTTTCCATTTGCACGAACTGGGGTTTCTCCATTCTTAGCTTTGACTGGCACATGCCCATTCACAATATGAGCTTCCTTCCCTTCCAATCCAAATTCTTTTAAAACTTTATCACATATTTCCTCTTGATTAGACAAGTAATAATATGGATTTTTTTCTTCTTTATGAGTTTCTTTATCTTTTATAAAATAACTTTCAAATGTTGCCATTTTATTTTTACCAAAAAATGGAGAATTAGGAGAAATCCATAAAAACCACATAATATCTAACAAATTTTCATCTTGTTCTTCTTTATTAACATACACTTTCCTGATTGTTTCATTTACTAAATCAAAATATTTCTTTCCACTTACTTTATTTCCTAAAAACTTAACTTCTTTAAAATCTCCGTTTTCTTCCATTGGTACACAAGCATGAAATAGCAAATTAGAATTGAATATCGTATATAATTCTCCTTTTTGGAAAATAAATTCCATATGTTCATTTAGCTTTTGGCTATGTTTAAAAGATTCACAGAGTCTCTCTACAACCTCTTCCTCCTCTTTACTTAATTGGTATACATCATCTGGATTTAAAGTTGGAAAATTGGTATCTTTTAATTCATATTGTTTTCCATCTAATACAACATAACCTTTCTCTAAATTCATTTTATCTAGTAAACGTCGATTTTCTAAATGATATTCTGGATGTTTTTTTATTAGTTGCCCTTCTAATTTAAATTGAATGACTGTAATTGCTTTATGTATTTTAGCAATTGTTACTTTATCGCTACTATCATATTTATTGTCATCATAAACTTTTGGCATAAAGTTTAGACATTCATCATCTCGATATGTTTCCATAGCAAAAGTAGAAAGCGGTCTAATATTAATCCCATAACCATCTTCTAAAATTGCTATATTATTATATCTCGCACAAATTCTAATGACAGTTGCAATACAAGCTTTATTTCCACAGCTTGCTCCCATCCAAGAAATATCATGATTTCCCCATTGCATATCCATACTATGAAAATTTTTCAATTTTTTAATAACTAAATCGGGAGATTGCCCCCTATCGAAGATGTCTCCTAGTATGTGTAGATGATCTATTGCCATTCTTTTGATTAAATCAGAAATAGCAATAATGAAATTCTCTGCTTGTTCTAAATCAATAATTGTTTTTATGATTGCTTTGTAATATTTCTCTTTGTCTTTTTCATTACCTGCTTGAGAATGTAGTAATTCATCTATCACATATTCAAAGCCACTATTAATTGCTTTTCTAACTTTTGACCTCGTATATTTTGAACTGGTTTTTTTCGCTACTTCAATTAAACGATATAACGTAATGGTATACCATTCATCTAAGTTTTCTTTCTTTTTCTTTACTAATTTAAGTTTTTCCTCTGGATAATAAATTAAGGTAGCAAGAGTTGCTCTTTCTTTTTCGGCAATGGAATTTCCAAAAATACTATCAATTTTGCTTCTAATAATTCCTCCGCCATTATTTAAGATATGCACAAATGGCTCATACTCCCCATGAATATCACTTAAAAACATTTCTGTTCCTTTTGGTAAATTAATAATGGCTTGTAAATTAATAATTTCTTCTGTAACTTCATTTATATTTCTATATTCCTTGCTTAATAATTCTAAATATTTTCGTTTATTATACTTATTTTCCATTTTAACTTCCCCTTCATCTTATTTTAATTTACCTTTACATTTTACTTTAAAAATTTATGATATAATCAATAAGCCTAAACTTACTCTTCCTCTACATCCAGTATTTCTTCTTTCTTTGGCAAAAGACTCATTTTATATTTATCTAAAATATAACCCATATCTTTTGAAAATTCCTTCAACATAACAATTTTGATTGTTGGATCTTTTCCTTTTAGATAATCATCAATCACTTGTTTTAATTGTTTAATATTTTTCATCTCTGGCTCAATTTTCTTAGTATATCGATTTGCTCTATCCGTTAATTTTTCTTTAATTAAAACAATATCTTCATTACTTGCACAAGATATTCTTTGGAATAATTGGAATGAATCATAGTATTTAAAAATTGGTATTTCCATACATTCTTTATCAAATTTTTCATAGAATTGTTCCATTTTCATCGGAATACATTTCATGACCTCATCGGCTTTTTCTTTATACATTTTATCTAATAATTGGTCATTTAACGTGTTGAAATGTTTTAAAATGTCTTCCATATCCTCTTCCACTTCTTCTATTGCGATTTTTCCTAATTCTTCTTTTGGATCTTGACAATATTCAGAAGATAAAGAAGCTATGTTCATTCCATTGAAAAATACACTTTTTAGTGTTTTTAAATCATATTCAATTAGTCCTTTTCTGGAAAAATAGCTAAAGTAAGCAAATAATTTCACAGTATCAATTAAGCT
Organism: uncultured Clostridia bacterium; assembly: GCA_949280815.1. Classification (GTDB taxonomy): domain Bacteria; phylum Bacillota; class Clostridia; order TANB77; family CAG-508; genus CAG-269. The sequence continues at coordinate 4,018 of CASDJM010000036.1, forward strand.
TAAATTTCCTTCTTTTACATCTTTGATTACCTCTCGAATAACTGTATCAAATTGATCATCTGAAATTTTCCAATATTCTTCTGTTAATAATCTTTTATATCCTGGCAAGTTCTCTGTGTCTACAGTGTTTCTGATGGTTTCCATGTTTTCTTTAAATAATTTCATATCAAAAATACGTGTTCTAATATAATATTCTATGAATTTAAAGAAACGATATTCAGATTTGAAATTATAATAATAATTGTTATCAAATTCTTTAATATAAAATTGTCTGTTATCCATTAATATTCTGGAAGATACTAAAATAGACTTATATTCTTCGTTATCTTGAATATTAACAAATTTGTCTTTTGTTATTTTACCTGCTTTAATTTCAAAAGAGATAGCTATGGTAAATATTAGCATCGTTTGCATGACTCTGTGATTGGTATTTGGATAGGATTTATTTACCATTTCATAAATTTTCTTAAAATCATTTAAGGCATGTTTTAAAATTCTTAAGTTTCTCGTTCCACTCTTGTTAAAAGTAGATATAATGAGTCCTGTATTTTCTCTTAAAAATCGAATCAAATCTGCATTATTTTCATATCGCATCAAAATTCCATTTATGATATAATCAAATTTTGGTGCATATTCAAAGGTTTCACCAATTAATTTTTCTTTAATTCTCTCATAGTCATTGGCTTTGTCAAAAACATGCTCGATTTTATCTTGGATTTTTTCAACCATTGGTTTATCTGATTTATTTAATTCATCTTGCTTATCCAAAAGATAGGTTGCAATGAAAGTTTTCATTTCAAGATTAGAGCTTTTTAATTTGGTAGAAAGCTCTTTTTCATTACAGATAATAATGGTTTTTATATGGTCATGTTCTACGAAATTGTTAATATATCCTAGAATATCAATAACATCTACATTCGCTCTTTCCAAATCATCAAAACATAGCACTTTATCATCTGTTGAGAAGAATTCTCCATAGTCTACTCGATCTCCATTTTGAGTAACACCAAAAAAGTTAGCCATGTCAATTCCTGTTTTTGCATACTCTGGAATTGTCGTTTGACCATTGTCATCCATAAATCTTCTTAAATTTTTATCCATTAATTGTGTCGTTTCAATGAATATCTTTTTACTAATTTCCTCTAAATTAGAAATTCCATATAATGACATATAAATGGTTGTATATCTTTTTCCATTTAACTGCAAAGACTCAATTTTTTTTCTGATTTTATTATTCCAAAAGTGAGTCTTTCCAGACCCCCACTCTCCATTAATCATAATGGCATAATCTGTGTAATCTGACCTTACATAGTCTAATATACTCTCTACTAAATCTTCCATTTCAAACTTTCCTCCTATTCAAAGATGAGGATGATTTTTTCCTCCATTCCTAAAATTATCTCCTTTAATCCTTTGCTATTGTAAATATTCCTATTTTTTTAGGTCTCGCCTTACTTAATATTTTACTACACTCATTTACCGTACTCCCTGTTGTATAAATGTCATCAAGTAACAATATTTTTTTATCTTGTAGCAATTCTTCATTACGCAATTCATACGCACCTTGTATATTGTGCTGTCTTTCTTCTTTGTTTAATTTGCTTTGTTCTATAATATTTTTGGTCTTAAAAAGGCATTGGCTATTATAATCAATTTCTACTCTTTTAGCTATTTCCCTAGCAATTAATTCACTTTGATTATACCCTCTTTCTCTTCTCCTCTTTCGACTGATTGGAACTGGTATCATTGTATCATAAGATTTCAAAATTTCAAAGAATTTTTCATTTTTTAACAAAAAATTCACAATAGTTTTGTATAAATAGGATTTATCTTTAAATTTATAATTTAGAATAACTTTTCTTATCATTCCCTGATATTCAAATATATATAGATGTTCTTGAAAATAATAATCAATAGTTTGTTTTTTTTCAATTAGAAATTTGGCTTGGATTTCTAATTGCTTTTGACATTTACTACATAAAAAATTTGGATTTAGTTTTCCACATATTCCGCAAGTTGGTGGATAAATTAGATTTAATATTTGATTTAAAATTTCGTTTTCTCCTTTTGATTAAATTTTTACGAATTAAATAAGTTTTCTTCTCTTGGAATAAAAAAACATGTAAGATATAAACTTTTTGGATTTTAATATCAATTTGATAAATAATGTTGTATATAATAATAAATTTCCTTCAATTCTTGCCTATATTTTTCTGACTAAAAGCTAAACTCCATTTAAAGTCATATACTAACCGTCTCTTGCCATCACTTTAATCTTTTTGCTAAAAAATCTTTTTCCTATTTCTAATAATTTAACAGTTTTTATCATATTCACACCTCTTTTCTATTTTTTACATTGTAATTGATTTTTAATTCTAAGTCAATCCATATTTATTAATTTTTACAAAAAAGTTTTCAACATAGTTACTGTTCAGCCTTATTATCTGTTGTTCTTGCGAGAAAAGAGCAAGGCTGACCAGTAACTCAACATATTTTGACAAAAAATAGAAACATTTTTAAAATAATTAACATTACTACTACCAGCATAAAATATAATCTATTATTTTTGCAACACCGCGTAAACGACTAGCTAACGCATACTGCCACTGTAACAAGCAAAGCTTTACCAGTGCACAGCAAAACGAGCAAAGCAAGTAGCCTTGGGCAACCTACCATCTTTAAAATAGGTGGTTGCGACACAAAAAGTACAAAAAAAGCAATAAATTATATTTTAGACTGACAGCAGTTGACTATTTCTCCTTTTTTATCATTCTCATTTTATACGTTAGACCAGTATTTCTTTTTTTCACATCTACATTTTGAATCATAAAATCCACTATATTTTCCATACCAACAATCACTAATAGCTTTTTCGCTCTAGTAATCCCTGTATAAAGCAAATTTCTGGTTATTAGCATTGGCGAAGTTGGCGGAACTACCATAATAACCACATCAAACTCGCTTCCGTTGAGACTTGTGGATGGTAATCGCATAGCTATGCTCAATTTGGTCTAAATTTGAAAATTCATACCAAACTATTTTTTCATCATCAAATCGAATTTCTAGTTGCTTTTCTCTTTCATTTATTTCTGTAATGGTTCCTATCTCTCCATTAAACACTCCGCTTCCCATTTCTTTTTTGCCAGAGACTTCTTTTTCCCAATAAATATCATAATTATTTTTAATTTGCATTACACGATCACCAGCTCGATAAATGGCACCCATACTTGCTTTTTCTGGTAAATTATGCATGTTAGGATTTAATTGTTCTTGTAAAGCTTTATTCAATTCTTTCGTTCCTAGTATCCCTTTTTTGGTTGGAGATAATACTTGTATACTCTGAAAAAAGTCGTAATCCCCATAATTCTGCAATCTTCCTGTACATAAAGAAATGACCTCTGCCAACATTTTTTCCTGATTGGTTCCTTTGATAAAAAAGAAATCATCTTGCATTTCTTCTAAAGTTTCATCTTCTCCCTTTTTCAAAAATACTTCTCCTTGGTTGACTCTATGGGCATTTAAGACAATCTTACTTTTGGCTGCTTGTCTAAAAATTTTATCTAAATGAATCGTTGCAATTTTCTCTGAATGAATCAAATCTTTTAAAACACTACCTGGTCCAACAGATGCTAGTTGATCTTCATCTCCCACTAATATCAATTTAGTCCTTTGATAAACGCATTTCAGCAAATAGTTCATCAAAAACATATCTACCATGGACATTTCATCTACAATAATCAAATCGCCATCAATAGGTGCCCCTTCGTAATCTGACGTATTTTTATATAAACTATCTTCATCAATTTTTCCAATCTCTAATAAACGATGTAAAGTAGATGCCTCTTTTCCTGTCGTTTCTGTCATTCGCTTTGCTGCTCTTCCTGTTGGTGCACAAAGAACTACCTTCTTTCCTTTTTCTTCATAGATATCAATAATTGTTTTAATAATTGTAGTTTTTCCAGTACCTGGTCCACCAGTAATAATGGCAACATTGTTGTCATTGATTAATTTTACTGCTTCTTTTTGTTTTTCGGATAATTGAATACTTGACTTTGCTTCTACTTTTTTTAGTTCTGTTTCCATATGAGCTACTTTTTTAGCATTCTTGGCCTTTTGCAATCTATTTATTCTAATAGCTATTTCTGCTTCTGTGTTGAAAAAAGCCTGCAGATAAACATATTCTTCATTTTCTCTTTCTTCTAATACAATTTCATCTTTTACTTTTAAGCTAATCAATCCATCTTCCACATTTTCAGTTGAAACATCCAAAAGATTGATCACAAATTCTATCAAATTACTTTTCAACACACAGGAATGTCCATTGTAAGTACTTCTAATTAACCCATATTTAATCCCACTAATAACTCTCTTTTCGTTATCATAATTAATTCCTAAATCAAGTGCCATTTTATCAATTTGCTTAAAATCCACACCTCTTGCTATATCAATTAAGATATACGGATTTGCTTCAATTTCTTCAATCGCATTGGTTCCAAACAAATCAAATACTTTTTTCGCATGTTCTGCACCAATCCCAAATCTCTCCAGAAATCCTACAATCTGCCATACTTCCCAATTTTGTATAAAATCTTCTGACATTTGAGTTGCTTTGCTTTCCGAGATTCCTTTTATCTCTGCTAATCTCTTTGGCTCATACTTAAAGACATGAACTGTTTCCTCTCCAAATTTCTTTACAATTCTTTTAGCTAAAGCTTCTCCAATTCCTTTAATATTTCCATTCGCTAAATATCTCTCCAATGCTCCTAACGTTTGTGGCATTAACTTTTCAAAGGTATCTATCTTAAATTGCCTTCCATATTCCTTATGCTCCACAAACTTTCCTATTAATTTCAAAGTATCTCCACTATTGATAAAAGGCAAATATCCCACTACGGTTGTGGTTTCGTCCTCTGTCTCAAATTCAGCTACAGTATAACTATTTATTTCGTTCTTGTATATAATATCTTGTATTTCACCAATAATTTCCATTTAACTCTCCTTTTTGTAAATACAAGTTTATCACAAATAAGGATCATTTTCAAGTGGTGTATTTGAGATGGCGAGTCTGGGACAGGCACAAACTCGCCACAGGCACAAACTTGCCATTCAACTTTCGTCTACGTTGTCAATCATATCCTTACATTCCTTCCAGCTAGTTACTTTCAGACAATCATACTCTGTCTCTAATTTCTGAGCTATTTCTTTTGTTTTATCGCTTGATTTTAAATCTGCTACAATAATGTTTTTTAAGTAATCTTCTTTACCATATAATATTTTGAATAAACTTGATCGTAAAAAACCCTCTATTTTCTCTTCTTGATTTTTTACTGCTATGATAAGATAAATTCCATCTGATTGGAATTTTGTGTATGTAAATATGTCTATTATATTTTTTATAATTTCAAAAAAACCATAAATGGCAAGTGTCCAAAAAATGGTATTTACTATAAATTCCGTCATCTTCTTAGCCTCCTATGGTTTTATTATATGTTTTATAAAAAAAAAAGCCACCATATCTGGTGGATTTTCTTTTCTTTAAAATAAATTATACAAGCTGTAAGATTGCAACTTCTGCTCCATCTCCTCTTCTAGGTCCTGCTTTGATAATACGTGTGTATCCTCCTACGTTTTTACCAGCATATTTTGGAGCAATTTCATTGAATAACTTTGATGGTAAATCAATATTATTTCCTTTGCTGTCTTTTACTTTGTTTAATTTTCTCATCATTTTTCTTCTAGCATTTAATCTTGTTGGCATATCTTTTTGTCTTTTTTCAGTTGTTTCTTCTTTTACTACTTTTAAATATTCTTTGCCATTTTTACTTTTTACTAAATCTGTTTCTTTATTTCCTTTTGCATCTAATTTAGCTTTTATAACTTTTACATCTACCATTTCAAAGTTATCTTTTTCTTTGATAGCAAGCGAGATGATGCTGTCAGCAATGGCTTTTACTTCTTTTGCTCTTGCTAATGTTGTTTCTACTTTTCCATACATGATTAAATCTGTTGCTAAGTTTTTTAATATTGCCATTCTAACGTCTGTTGTTCTACCTAACTTTCTATTTGTAGCCAATTTTTTCACCTTCCTTTTTTCTTTCTAATGACAAGGGACTCACTTTTATCTAGTATTTTCCATAAGAGATGAATTACATTCCTTTCCTGATGAATCACTAGTTCCCTTTTTGATATTTCAATCTTTTTTACTATTCATCTTCACTAGCAAAATCTAATCCTAATGAATGTAATTTTGCTGTTACTTCGTCAAATGATTTTTTACCTAAATTTCTTACTTTCATCATGTCAGTTTCAGATTTATTCGTTAAATCCTCAACAGTAGCAATTCCTGCCCTTTTTAGACAATTGAATGATCTAACAGATAATTCTAATTCTTCGATTGACATTTCTAGTACTTTTTCTTTCTTGGATTCTTCTTTTTCAATCATAACTTGTGTATTTTTTGTAGTTTCTGATAAATCAATAAATAATTCTAGATGTCCTGTCATCACTTTAGCTGCTAAACTTAAAGCTTCATGTGCTTTTAAACCTCCATCTGTCCATACTTCAATTACTAATTTATCATAATCTACCATTTGTCCAACTCTGGTATTTTCTACTTGATAGTTAACTTTCTTTACTGGTGTATAGATAGAGTCAATTGGAAGTACAGATATATCTTGATCTGGTCTTTTATTTTTATCAGCTGAATTATATCCTCTTCCTTTGTCTGCTGTCATTTCCATTTTTAGATTTCCACCCTCAGAAATAGTAGCGATATGTAGTTCTGGATTTAAAATTTCAACGGTTCCATCTGTTATAATGTCTGCTGCTGTTACTTCTCCTTCTCCCTTAACATCAATTCTTAAAATTTTTTCTTCATTTTCATCAAATTTTAGTCTAATATTCTTTAAATTAACAATAATTTCTGGTACATCTTCTACTATATTTGGAATGGTAGAAAATTCATGCAAAATTCCATCTATTTTTACGCTTGTGATAGCACATCCTGGAAGTGATGAAAGTAAAATCCTTCTTAAAGAATTTCCTATTGTTACCCCATAACCTCTCTCTAATGGCTCACACACAAATTTTGCATAATTATTTGCATCATCAACCTCTAGACATTCAATATTTGGCTTTTCAAATTCTATCATTTTTACCTCCTAATATTTGAGAATACTTTCCCAAACTTTTTAAAAACTTTATAGTTTTTTAAGTAAAATTTTTAAAGTTTTGACTAGACCTTTATTCTTACTTTTTACTATTATTTTGAGTAAAGCTCTACTATTAAATGTTCTTCAATTGGAATATCGATATCTTCTCTAGACGCTAATCTGATGACTTTACCACTTAATTTTTCGTTATCTTTTTCTAGCCATGCTGGAATTGGTCTTTTACTTGATTCTTCTACATTTATTTTAATGGTAGCATTCTCTTTCTTACTTTCTCTTATGGTAATAATATCTCCTGCTTTTACTAAATAAGATGGAATATCTACTTTTTTACCATTTACTTCAAATTGTGCATGGTTTACAAATTGTCTAGCTTGCGCTCTAGATGTTCCAAATCCTAATCTATAAACTACATTATCTAATCTACTTTCTAATATTTGTAATAAGTTTTCACCTGTTACACCTTTTTTATTAGAAGCCATTTCGAAGTATTTTCTAAATTGCTTTTCTCCTACTCCGTAATATGCTTTTGTTTTTTGCTTTTCTCTTAATTGCATTCCGTATTCAGAAAGTTTTGCTCTTTTTTGTCCATGTTGTCCTGGTGCATAGTTTCTTCTAGAAATGCTACATTTGTCTGTATAACATCTTTCACCTTTTAAGAACAATTTTTGTCCTTCTCTACGGCATCTACGACATTGTTCATCTTTATATCTTGCCATTATTTTTACTCCTTTCCTAACTTTAAGACAGGGGACACATCTTTTTATTAGGTCACTCTTCTGGGACAAGATATGTCCCATCCCCTTATAAATTAGTGATGACCTAATTTTAGTTTTCTAGTTATTAAACACGACGTCTTTTTGGTGGTCTACAACCATTATGTGGTATTGGTGTTACGTCTTTAATACTACTTAATTCAAGACCTGCTGTTTGAAGGGCACGAATTGCTGCTTCTCTACCTGAACCAGGTCCTTTTACAAATACTTCAACAGATTTTAAACCATGTTCCATAGCTGCTTTTGCTGCTGTTTCAGCAACTTGACCTGCTGCATATGGTGTACTTTTTCTAGAACCTTTGAATCCTAGTTCTCCAGCACTTCCCCATGCGATTGCATTTCCTTGTGTATCTGTAATTGTAACGATTGTATTATTAAAACTAGAATGAATATGTGCTGCACCTTTTTCGATGTTTTTTCTATTTCTTCTAGCAACTTTTTTTGTTGTTACATTTTTAGCCATTTTGCTTTTTCCTCCTTATTCAAAAATTTCATTCTGAATTTCTATCTTTATTCTAAGAATATTTTTCGCTTACTCTATAAAATTAATCAAAATTACTATATTAATCATTATCTGAAATTGATTAGAATTGGTAAATTGTGCATTATCAAGATTGATTGCAAGCCGAAGGCATACACTGGTACGTCGAGGTTTGAAATCAAGATTGAAAATGTGCAAGATGCCGATTGTAATTGATTTCACTTTATTTTTTGCTCTTGCTAACTAGTTTTCTAGGACCCTTTCTAGTTCTAGCATTAGTCTTGGTTCTTTGACCTCTAACTGGAAGACCTCTTCTATGTCTTAGTCCTCTATAGCATCCGATTTCAGTAAGTCTTTTGATATTAAGAGCAACTTCTCTTCTCAAGTCTCCCTCTACTGTATAAGATTCATCAATTACTTTTCTAATATCATTTACTTGATCATCTGTTAAATCTTTAATTCTAGTATCTGGATTTATACCAGCTTTCTCAAGAATTTTTCTAGAACTTGATACTCCTATTCCATAAATATAAGTAAGTCCTATTTCAACTCTCTTTTCCTTTGGTAAATCTACTCCTGCTATACGAGCCATATTTTTTTGCACCTCCAAATATAATTTTTATTGCATAAGTTATCTGTAATTTGCTTCACACAGCTAACTTAATGTTGTTTTGTTTGTCCTAAAATCATTTAAAGGTGAAATGCTACCGGTGTTTACCCCAGTCTCTTTAAAGTTTTAAGACATGTATATAAACACAAATTTGATATGTAACCCCCATTTTGCAGGAGCTCACAGCCGCTACCTAATTTGTGTTATGAACGAATATAAGGATTAACCTTGTCTTTGTTTGTGTTTAGGGTTTTCGCAAATAACTCTAATCACACCTTTTCTTTTTATGATTTTGCATTTATCGCATATTTTCTTTACTGATGGTCTTACTTTCATTTTTGCACCTCCTCAAATTGGTCAGAGGACACTCGTCTCTTTGCTGTCTTTTCACTTAGGCCAAGGAATCCCTCTCCCTTTGTGAATTAATATTTCTCATTGCCCTCTGAATTTCTTATTTTTTATAATAGTTGGGTTAATTTTTAACTTTTTATTTTGCTCTCCAAGTAATTCTACCTCTTGTTAAATCATAAGGTGATAATTCAACTTTCACCTTATCTCCTGGTAAAATTTTGATATAATTCATTCTTAATTTTCCAGAAATATGAGCTAATATTTGATGTCCATTTTCAAGTTCTACTTTGAAATTAGTATTTGGCAAAGCTTCTACTACTTTTCCTTCTACTTCAATCACATCTTCTTTTGCCAATTTTTCTCCCTCCTTAAAGAGCTTTTCTTCGATTTTAGTGCAAAATATCGCTATTCTGCATAATAACTATTAGATTATATACTATTTTTAAAGCATTGTCAATATTTCTGGCTCTTTTTCTGTAATTAAAATTGTATTTTCATAATGAGCTGCCAAACTACCATCTTCTGTAATAATTGTCCATCCATCATCTAATTCTAAAATGTTAGGTTTTCCTGCTATTACCATAGGTTCTATTGCCAATGTCATACCTGATTCTAATCGAATTCCTCGACCCGCTTTTCCATAATTAGGAATGCCTGGGTCTTCATGCATTTCTTTTCCAATTCCATGACCTTGAAACTCTTTTATTACCGAATATCCCTGTGAATGCACATATTCTCCAATGGCATGACACACATCACCAATTCGATTTCCTACTTTAGCATATTGAATTCCTTCAAAAAATGCTTGTTTTGTTACTTGCACCAATCTTTCTGCTTCTTTCGATGCTTTTCCAACAATGAAGGTTCTTGCTGCATCACCATTATATCCATTTTTTAGTGCAACAGTATCAATACTTACAACATCTCCTTCTCTTATCATTCTATTTTTTGATGGAATCCCATGAATTACTTCATCATTAATAGAAACACAAAGTGAAGCTGGAAAAGGTGGTACTCCTTTAATTCCAATATCATACCCCTTTTCTGCTGGAATGGCACCTAAACTCCTCATTTTTTGTTCTGCTATTTGATCCAATTCCCATGTCGACATTCCTGGCTTGATTTGTTGTTCTAATTCTTGATAGACAATAGCAACAACTTTACAAACTTCTCGCATTAATTCAATTTCTTTTTTTGACTTAATCGTTACCAACTTAATTCGTCCCCTTTATTTTTTAGTCACTGCTGTCAATTAAGGTGTGATCTATTATTTTCGCAACACCGCGTAAGCGACCAAACGAAGGATAGCGAGTGCGATTAGAGCAACCTACTATCTTTAGAATTTAGGAGGTTGCGACACACAAGGTGTAAAAAAATAATAGATTACACTTTAAATTGATTACAATGATTTCACAATATCTTCTGCTACATCTTTTCCCATTCTATTAATGGATGTACTTACTGTTTCTGTTCTTAGAACTCCTTTATTTTCATAGTACTCTACCAATGGACTGGTTTGCTCTTCATAAATCTGTAATCTCTTATTAATAGCCTCTGAGTTGCAATCATCATCTCTTTGTTTTAAAGAAGACCCGCATTTATCGCAAATTCCTTCTACCTTTGGTGGATTCAGTTTAATATTGTAAGTCGCTTTACAATCTTGATTGGTACATACTCTTCTTGTCAACATCCTATCAATTAATTCTTCCTTTGGCGTTTGTAAATTAACTACTAAATCTACTTTCTTTCCAAATTCTTGTAAAATCTCGTCTAACTTTTCTGCTTGTTTTATGGTTCTTGGGAATCCGTCTAAAATAGCACCTTCTTGTGCATCCTCTTCTTTTAAACGATTAATTACCATAGGAACAGTTATCTCATCTGGTACCAAATCTCCTTTTGCCATATATTCATTTGCTTTAATTCCTAATTCTGTTTTTTCACTAAGATTTTTTCTAAAAATATCTCCTGTTGATATTTGTGGCCATCCCATTTGTTGACTGATTAGACCAGCTACTGTTCCTTTCCCAGTTCCTTGCGCTCCTAACATTATAATTACCATATAAACCCCTCTCCTCTACTTTATAAAATTAGATTATTGTATAAATTGTGTATAACGTAATTAATAATCTTTATCCTACTTATTAATTTCAACATTACTAAGCATGATAAAAATTATTAAAAATAAGAAAAACTAATTCTAGTCTGTTTGTTCTATATAAAATCTGATTGGAGACGATAATTTCTTCACTATTAATAACTCAAGGTGTTATTAGCAGTGATTATTTCCTCCGTCCCCAAAATCATGATTTATTCTAAGAATCCTTTATAGTGTCTCATTGCTAATTGAGATTCTAATTGTTGTACTGTTTCTAAAGCAACCCCTACAACGATTAAGATTGATGTACCACCAAAAGCAATATTTAAATTGGTAAATCTTAATAACATTGGTAAAATTGCTATTACTGCTAAGAATAATCCTCCAAACACAGTCAATTTAGATATGATGGATGATAAATATTCTGTTGTTGGTTTACCAGCTCTAATTCCTGGTATGAATCCACCATTTTTCTTAATATTATTAGATACTTCTGCTGGGTTAAAAGTAGCATAAGTATAGAAAAATGTAAATCCTATAATCAATAGTAAATAAACAATTGCATTAGCTATTGAATACCCAATTCCTACATTTGATGTAGAAGTAGCAATTGAGAAATTATATAATCCTGCTAAAAATCCTGTATGATTTGCTATGTCTGGTACAAAAATTTGAATAATCATAGCTGGAAATGTCATAAAAGATGAAGCAAAGATAACTGGCATTACTCCTGCCATAGCAAGTTTTAATGGAATATGTGTGCTTTGTGCACCTACCATTTTTCTCCCTACTACTTTTTTAGAATATTGTACAGGTACTCTTCTTTCCGCTTGTTGTACAAATACAACTCCTGCTACCAAAATTAAAGCACCTACAACAATACCAATTGCTGTTAATAAACCTGTCGTACTAAATCCTGCTTCTGATATCATTAGACTCCATAGTGTTGTTATTCCACTTGGTAATCTTGAAATAATACCAATAAAGATTAATAAAGAAATCCCATTTCCAATTCCTTTATTCGTAATTTGGTCTCCTAACCACATAAGTACAGATGTACCAGCTACTAATCCAACAACTACTAATGATCCAGTTAAAAAGCTTTGGTCAACAAATATACCAGAAGATTTATAAGATAAATATACTCCAATTGCTTCTACTAGTGCTAAAATAATTGTTACTATTTTTGTATACTTATTTATTTTTTGTCTTCCTTCTTCTCCACCTTCTTTGGTCAATCTCTCTAAAGAAGGAATAATCATAGCTAATAATTGAATGACAATAGAAGCTGTTATGTATGGACTAATTGACATCGCAAAAACGGAAAATCTTGAAAATGCTCCTCCTGAAATCATATCAATTAATCCTGCAAATCCATTCGTGTTGTTCATTGCTTCATTTAAAGCAATACTATTTACACCTGGTACTGTGATATAACATCCTAGTCTAAATACAACAATTAATACTAATGTATACAATAGTCTTTTTCTTACATCTGGTGTCTTTAATGCATTTTTTATTGTTTTAAACAATTAAATCACCTCAGCCTTTCCGCCTAGAGCTTCGATTTCTTCTTTCGCTTTTGCTGTAAATCTCTTTGCTTTTATATTTAATTTCTTCTCTAATTTTCCTGTTGCTAATACTACAATTCCGTCATTGATTTTTCCGATAATTCCTTCTGCCAACAATGACTCTGCTGTAACATCTGTAGCTTTTGATTTGTTTAACATTTTTAGTGTTACTTCTATGTAAGTTTTAGCATGAATATTGGTGAATCCTCTTTTTGGTAATCTTCTATATAATGGTGTTTGACCACCTTCAAAACCTCTTCTTACACCTCCACCACTTCTTGCTTTTTGTCCTTTATGTCCTCTTCCTGATGTTTTTCCATTTCCAGAAGCCATTCCACGTCCTACTCTATTTCTTTTTACTTTGCTTACAGCTGGTTTCAACTCATTTATTTTCATTTGGTATTTCGCACCTCCTCTTTCTAAATTAGCTGTTGAGACTTATTCATTTTATAGTCAAATATTTTCTGTCCCTTAGCTATTATTTTGTATTTATAAAATATCTTCTACTTTTTTCCCTCTTTTTTTAGCTACTTGATCCACAGTTTGCATTGCTTTTAATCCTTCGATAGTAGCATAAACAACATTTCTTGGATTATTCGTTCCAATAACTTTTGTTCTGATGTTTCTATATCCAGCTAATTCCATAACTGGTCTAACACTTCCTCCTGCTATGATACCAGTACCAACTGCTGCTGGCTTTAACATAACTTTAGCACTACCAAAAGTTCCAATATATTCATGAGGCACTGTTGTTTCAACAATTGGCACTTCAACTAAGTTCTTTTTAGCTTCTTGGATTGCTTTTTTGATAGCATCTGGAACTTCTGCTGCTTTACCATTTCCAACACCTACATGACCATTTTCGTCTCCTACTACTACTACAGCACTAAATCTAAAAGTTCTACCACCTTTAACAACTTTAGCAACTCTATTAATAGCAACAACTTTTTCTTTTAATTCATTTTTTTCTTCCATAGGGTTTGTTAATCCTCCTTTTCTTGTTTTTGTCAGGGGACACTCCTCTTCCCCTTAGGTATTCCTTATTTAGTTTGAAGAGTGTCCTCTCCCCTTATTAATAAGGCTTTTACCATATATCTAATTTCTGTATTTGTTTTAGAACTTAAGTCCACCTTCTCTTGCAGCTTCTGCTAATTCTTTAACAACTCCGTGATAAATGTATCCACCACGATCAAAAACAACTGTCTCTATTTTTTTATCAGATGCTTTTTTTGCAATTAAAGTTCCTAATTCTTTAGCAGCTTCTTTATTTGCGTGCTTTGTTTTGATTTCTTTATCTAATGTTGAAGCTGATACGATTGTATTTCCTGCAACATCATCGATAATTTGCACATATAAGTTTGTATTACTTCTATATACACATAATCTTGGTCTTTCTGCCGTTCCAGATATTTTTCTTCTAACACGAACATGTCTTCTTGTTCTTTCCTTTTTTCTATCTGTCTTTTTAACCATTTCTATTACTCCTTTCTAAAATAAGTTATCTTCAAAATTCAATTTTCTAAGCTTTTATCTTGTTAAACTTTTACTTAGCACCTGTTTTACCTTCTTTACGTCTAATAACTTCATCAGCATATTTAATACCTTTACCTCTATATACCTCTGGTGGTCTTTTGGTTCTAATAACTGCTGCTGTTTGACCAACTAATTCTTTATCAATTCCAGTTACAATAATAGTATTTGGGTTTGGAACATCAAAAGTAATTCCTGCTGGTGCTTCAAAGATAACTGGATGTGAGTAACCTAAAGTTAAATTTAAGTCATTTCCTTGTTTTACTACTCTGTATCCAACACCATTGATTTGTAATTCTTTGCTATAGGCACTTGTTACACCAATAATCATATTATGAATCAATGTTCTTGTTAAACCATGTAAACTTCTGTTAGCTGGTTCATCATTTTTTCTTATAACTGTAATTGTATTTTCTTCCATTTTAACAGAAATATTTTTATGTATTTCTCTTTCTAATGTACCTTTTGGTCCTGTTACAGTAATGTTTTGTCCTTCTATTTTTACTTGTACTTCTGATGGTACTGTAATAGGTTTATTTCCTATTCTTGACATGTTAAATTTTCCCTCCTTTTTTAATGTTTACAAATTTGCTTTGCTCATTTGCATAAATTATCTAATGTTCACAATCTCACTTCGCTCGATTGCGTAAGTTATCTGTAGTTCGCTTTGCTCACACAGCTGACTTAATTTACCAAACATAGGCTAATACTTCTCCGCCAACACCTAATTCTCTTGCTTCTTTATCTGTCTTCAATCCTTTTGATGTAGAAATAATAGCAATTCCTAATCCATTTAATACTTTTGGTAATTCTTCTTTTGATGCATACACTCTTAAACCTGGTTTACTAATTCTTTTTAAACCATCAATTACTCTTGTTCCTTTTTCATCATACTTTAAAGTAATTCTTATGATTCCTTGTGTATCATCTTTTATTTCTTCAAAAGATTTTATATATCCTTCTTTAAATAGAATTTCAGCAATTCCTCTTTTCATGTTGGAAGCTGGAATATCTACTGTTTTATGTTTTGAACTATTTGCATTTCTAATTCTTGTTAACATATCTGCAATTGGATCTGTAATGTTCATTAATTACTTACCTCCTTTTCTTCTTTCTTAGCAAGGGTTTTATTCCCTCTTTATATTAATTGTTTAATGTATTTTCTATTGTTTCATGTTTCAAAACAAATCAAAATTAGTATATTGTGCATTTTTGTTAAGTTTTTCAAGCTGAAGGCTACATTGGTACATTGAAGTTTGAGAAACTTAGCGAAAATGTGCAAGATGCTGATTTTCATTTGTTTTATTACCAGCTAGCCTTCTTAACTCCCGGAATCTCACCCTTATGTGCTAACTCTCTAAAACATACACGACATATACCATATTTTCTAATATAGCTATGTGGTCTTCCACACAATTTACATCTATTATATTGTCTTGTTTTATATTTTTGTGGTCTAGCTTGTTTTATCTTCATTGACTTTTTAGCCATAATTTTACTCCTTTCCTAACTTTATAGGTAATGATAATTTTTCTAAGTTCTACAATCTCACTGCGTTCGATTGCATAAGTCATCCATAATTTGCTTCGCTCAAACGGCTATTACTTATATGTTCACAATCTCACTGCATTCGATTGCATAAGTCATCCATAATTCGCTTCGCTCAAACGGCTATTACTTATATGTTCACAATCTCACTGCATTCGATTGC
>CASDJM010000037.1 GCA_949280815.1 uncultured Clostridia bacterium
CGAATAATGATACCAAGTGGATTGATTATAAAGAAGGAACCGAGATAACTTTTGAGGAAAATGGAGTAATTCATGCTAGATTATGGGATGGAACCAATGCAGGAAATTATGCCACAGCTAATATAACTAATATTGATAAAACAGAACCTAATAGTGCAACGATTACCCTATATGCAGGAAATGGTATCACGGCAAAAGTAGAGCAAAGTGATAACACCAATGGAAGTGGAGTTGATATTACTAAATGTAAATGGATTGTTACAACCACTAATACTGAAATAGGAATAGATGAAACGAAATATACAGGAGGAAGTTTTACAACGAATTCACAAACGATATCCTTAGATTATCAAGGAGCAGGAACTTATTATTTGCATGTATTAACAGTTGATAAAGTAGGACATAAGAAAGAGACCGTATCTGAACCTATTAGCGATAATCAAGCAAATAGAAGTAGACCAAACTTAGTGGAAGGGATGACAGCAGTATATTGGGATGAATCTAATAATGAAAAAACACTAACAGCTACAAGTACACAAGAAGAATGGAATAATTGGTATAATTATGTAGCAGGAGATAACACAACGGATTCAAAGACAAGTAAATGGGCGAACGTTAAAATAACAAAAGATGGAGCAGACAGTTATTTTGTATGGATTCCAAGATATGAATATAAAATATTAAGCGGAGAAGGAACCAGCGAAGCAGGAAAAATAGATGTAAAATTCATAGCAACGACGCAAACGACGCCAGATGAAGGATATAAAATTCATCCAGCCTTTACAAATGGTACGAGTAATAACTTTAAAAATGGAGAATGGGACAAAGAGTTATCAGGAATATGGGTTGGAAAATATGAAACTAGCCATAGTAATGCTACCGCAAGTATAGAAGGTAGCAGTAAGACCTTAAAAGTAGTGCCAGAAGTACAAAGTTGGAGAAATATAACAATTGGAGATTCTTATACAACAGCATACAATTATAATAGAAACTTAGAAAGTCACTTAATGAAAAATAGCGAATGGGGAGTAGTAGCTTATTTAACACATAGTCAATATGGAAGAAATGGGCATGAAATCGATGTCAACAATAGTAGTACATGTATCACAGGAAATGGAGGAGGAAGTACAAGTGCTTCGAAAGCAGAAGGAGTAGCGAATGCTTATAATACAGCTAAAGGAGCACAAGCAAGTTCAACTGGAAATATTTATGGAATTTATGATTTGTCAGGAGGAGCTTGGGAACAAGTGTCAGCTTATATTACAAATGGACATGCAAATTTATTATCACATGGAAGTTCATTTGCCATAACAACAGCAGATGCAAATGGATATCAGACAAAAAGTACGAAATATGCAACTGTGTATCCATATAATTCTTCAAATGATAGTGATGCCAATAATTACATTGCTTATAAAAATGTTAAAAGTACAACTTATGGATATGGAGATGCTATTTTAGAGACATCACCTGGTGGTATCAACGACACGAGCTGGTTCGATGACTCCTCCTGGTTCCCATACACCTACTATCCGTTCTTCGTTCGCGGAGGTGAGTACAGATTTGGTGCCTCTAATGGTGTATTCTATTACGGGTTTGAGACGGGTGGAGTCGAGGTATCAAGGGGATTCCGTATAGTATTGGCTGGCATGTAGCACTTCGATACACAAAGATTTTTAAAGAAATCAATCTCACAGGGGAATATTTAAAGATATTGCCGAGAGGAAGGCTAAGTTTTTATGTTTAAACACATAAATAGTAGTTTTGTTTGAGTAGTCTCCAGAAAAAGAAGAAAAGTGAAAATCCAAACCTATGAATAAAAATTCATAATGATTCATAGCTGTCAATTTGAAATCTCAATATAAAGCGATGTAAGTTATTAATAAAGAAAAAGTAGGATATAAAGCATTTGAAAGAAAAAAAGTAAACAGTCAAATCTAGCATGTTTGGCTGTTTACTTAATAATAATTTGCGTTTACAAAAATATTTTTTTATTCTGTTTCCATATCTGTTTCGACAATTGCTTTAGCTACATTATAGATTAGTTTTTGCTTTTCTGCTGAACATCCTTTTATTAATTCGGAAAATTCCTTATTTAAATAATTCTTAGAGCTACTAGAAGCACCATTTAAAACATAACCTTCTGTAACATCTAATAAACCACATAATTGATTCAATCTTTTTAAATTTATATGAGAATTTCCTCTTTCTACTCTACTTAAAAAAGCAACAGAAATATCAATTTGTTCTGCTAAATCTTCTTGTGTTAAATTTTTTGCGAGTCTTGCTTGCTTTATTCTTTGACCAATTACTGTATAATCTAATGCCATTTTAATACCATCCCTTCTAAGACATAAAATTTGCCTTTCCATTCTATGTTATTTAATATAGCATTTTATAGTTTAAATTTACAGAAACTAAAATATACAAATGGAATGTATGGGTTAATAAAAAGAAAATAATAATTTTGTAAAAAAATCATATAATATTAAAAAAGAGCTATTGACGAAACAAGAAAAAAAGAGAGATAACGAGAAAAATAAAGTAAAAGTAAGCAAAAAGTAATGAAAACAGGAAATAATCTAATAAAATTTACGAAAAATTTAGCATATTGTGACAAAACAAGTATACATAATTTGATTTTGGAAAGAATATGTAGTATAATAAAGCTCGGTTTTGTAAAGAACAGTAAAAAGGGGAGTGAAGTTATATTTTAAACAAGAAAGTAAGATACTATACGAAAGAAATTTTAAAGTATTTTAACATAGTAATCATAGCTTTTGGTCTGATTGTTGCAATTATATTGATAAAATATAAACCAATGTATAAAGTAAGTGTTTCTGGAACTGAAGTGGGATATATACAAAATAAACAAGCATTGGAAGAGATGGTAAGAGAAAGTGTGATAGGAAAAGATGAAAAAAATATAGATACGATTGATATAAAGACAAAACCAGAATATGAATTAAAATTTGTGGATAAGATGGTTGACACAAAACAAGAGAAAATAATAGAGGCAGTAGAACAAGATGTAATCATAACTTATAAATATTATGAAATTGCTGTCAATAATGAGGTAATTGATTCTGTAGATACAATAGAAGAAGCAGAAGATGTAGTAAATCAAGTAAAAGAACAAAATCAAGAACAAAGATTAGATTTAAGTATTGTGGAAAAATATACAGAAAAAAAAGAGGAGATTCAAACAGCTAACCTAGAGGTTGCTAAAAATGATGTTCAAACAAAGGTTAGGCAAAAGATAGAAGAGAAACAAAAACAAGAAAAAGAGGAAGAAAGAATTAATAGTATGCCAGAAATTAATGGTATTAAGCTGGCTTATACACCAGTATCAGGAACTATATCATCTAGATATGGAGTAAGTAGTCGTATTAGAAGTTCTAATCATACTGGTCTAGATATTGCCACAGCAACGGGAACACCAATAAAAGTAGTGGCAGCAGGTACTGTAACACATGCAAGTTATCAAGGTGCTTATGGAAATTTGGTAAAAGTAAATCATGGAAATGGTTTAGAGACTTGGTATGCACATACGAGTAAGATTTATGTATCAGTTGGACAAAAAGTGGAAGCAGGAGAAGTGATTGCTGCGGTTGGTTCAACAGGAAATTCAACAGGTTCTCATTTGCATTTAGAGATTAGGATTAATGGAGAACATGTGAATCCCCAAGAATATTTATATAGATGATTTTGAAAATGAAAAATGATTTTGGGAACAGAGGAAAAAATTATGATAGGTTATAATTTGTAAATAATCACAAATTTATTATCTATTATAATTTTTTCCTCTGTCCCCAAAATCATTTTTGTTATAGATAAAAAATCCTTGACAAATTTTTCTAATAATATATAATAATTTTGGTTAAAATAAATACGAATGAGGAGGAATTTTTATGTCTGAAAACACAAACCCAGAAGAAGAACAAAGAGTTCAAAACATGATAAATGAATTGCTAGAAAAAGCAAAAGTGGCGTCTAAAGAATATTTAAAACTTGATCAGAAAACAGTAGATAACATTACAAAAGCTATGTCAATGGCTGGATTAGAACATCATATGGAACTTGCTAAATTGGCAGTAGAAGAAACGGGAAGAGGAATCTATGAAGATAAAATAACAAAGAACATGTTTGCGACAGAATATGTATATCATAGTATTAAATATGAAAAGACAGTTGGAATTATTAATGAAAACGAAGAAGAAGACTATGTGGAGATAGCAGAACCAGTTGGTATTATTGCTGGTGTGACACCTGTTACTAATCCTACTTCTACTACTATGTTTAAATCTATCATAGCAGCTAAAACAAGAAATGTTATTATATTTGGTTTTCATCCATCTGCTCAAAAAAGTAGTAGTGAAGCAGCTACAATTGTAAGAGACGCAGCAATAGCAGCTGGAGCGCCAGAAAATTGTATTTTGTGGATTGAAGAACCAAGTGTGTTAGCCACGAGATTATTAATGAATCACCCAGATGTTAATTTGATTTTAGCAACGGGAGGAACAGGAATGGTAAAAGCAGCATATTCTTGTGGAAAACCAGCATTAGGTGTAGGACCAGGAAATGTGCCATGTTACATTCATAAAAGTGCGAAATTAAAAACATCTGTTAATGATTTAGTTTTATCAAAAGCTTTTGATAATGGAATGATATGTGCATCAGAACAAGCAGTTTTAGTAGATAGAGAAATCTATCAAGAATTTGAAGAATTAATGAAAGAAGCTGGATGCTATTTTGTAAACCAAGAAGAAAAGGAAAGATTACAAAATAGTATGTTTGAGTATAGTGAAGAGTATGGATATAAATTAAAATCACATGTACCAGGGAAATCTCCATATGCAATAGCACAAGAAGCTGGATTTGAAGTACCAAAAGAGACAAAGGTTTTAGTTGTTTATGAAGAAGGAATTGGTAGGGATTACCCATTTTCAAAAGAAAAATTAAGTCCAGTTTTAACTTATTACATTGTAGAAAATGAAGAAGAAGGAATTGATAAGGCTGAAAGACTACTAGAATTTGGCGGACTTGGTCATTCAGCTGTTATTCATTCAGAAGATAGAGATGTAAATTTAAAATTTTCAGAAACAATGAAGGCAGGAAGAATTATTGTAAATTCTCCATCCACTCATGGAGCAATAGGTGATATTTATAATACCAATATGCCATCTCTTACACTGGGATGCGGTTCATTTGGTGGGAATTCAACAACAGCCAATGTATCATCTGTTAATTTAATAAATGTAAAAAGGGTTGCGAAAAGGAGAGTTAATATGCAATGGTTTAAAATTCCAGAAAAAATATATTTTGAAGCAGGTTCTATTCAGTACCTAGAAAAAATGCCAGATATTGAAAGAGCTTTTATCGTCACAGATGAAGGTATGGTAAAATTAGGATATGTAGATAAAATTTTATATCATCTAAGAAAAAGAAGTCAATATGTACACTCTGAAATATTTAGTGAAGTAGAGTCAGACCCATCTTTTGATACTATTAAAAAAGGTGTAGAAGCAATGAGAGCTTTTAAACCAGATGTAATTATTGCGATTGGTGGTGGTAGCCCAATGGATGCTGCCAAGGGAATGTGGCTATTTTATGAACACCCAGATGCTGATGCAGAAGGATTAAAACTAAAATTCATGGATATTAGAAAACGTACTTACAAATTCCCAAAATTAGGAACCAAATGTAAAATGGTAGCTATCCCAACCACATCAGGAACTGGTTCAGAAGTAACATCATTTGCTGTTATTACAGATAAACAAAAGAATAAAAAATATCCATTGGCAGATTATGAATTAACACCAGATGTAGCAATTGTAGACCCAGACTTAGTTATGAGTTTACCAAAATCGATAACAGCAGATACGGGAATGGATGTGTTAACACATGCTATAGAAGCATATGTATCAAATATGGCATCTGATTATACAGATGGTTTGGCAGAAAAAGCAGTTGAAATTGTTATGAAGTATTTAGAAGTAGCCTATGATGATGGAACGAATCAATTAGCTAGAGAAAAAATGCATAATGCAAGTACACTTGCTGGTATGGCATTTACGAATGCATTTTTAGGAATTAACCACTCATTGGCTCATAAGTTAGGAGCGGAATTCCATTTACCACATGGTAGAATAAATGCAATTATATTGCCATATGTTATTAAATATAATAGCTCAAGACCAAGTAAATTTGTGTCTTTCCCAAAATATGAATACTTTATTGCTGATGAGAAATATTATGAATTAGCGAAAAAAGTTGGCTTAAAAGCAGATAGTAAAGAAGAAGGAATTAATAGTTTGATTACTAAAGTACAAGAAATGAATGCTCATATGAATGTTCCAAAGTCTTTACAAGAGGCAGGAATAGAAGAACAGGAATTTTTAGCAAAAGTGGATATGTTAGCTGATAGAGCTTTTGAGGATCAATGTACAACAGCTAATCCAAGATTGCCGTTGGTTAGCGAGTTGAAACAAATTTTGCTAGATAGTTACTATGGAAAAGAAGTATAGTAAAAAATAAATTGCAACTAAAAAGACCACCGAAGTTTTCGGTGGTTAATATTATTTAAAATTCACAATTTTTTGGTGTTCTAGGGAATGGAATCACATCACGAATATTTTGCATGCCAGTTAAGTACATAATAGCTCTTTCGAAGCCTAGACCAAAACCAGCATGATTACAACTACCATATTTTCTTAAATCTAAATACCAATCATATTCTTCTAGTGGCATGTTTAACTCTTTCATACGATTTAATAATTTCTCATAATTTTCTTCTCTTTGACTACCGCCAATAATCTCACCTATTCCGGGAACTAATAAATCAGTAGCAGCAACTGTTTTTTTATCTGGATTTTGTTTCATGTAAAAGGCTTTAATATCTTTTGGATAGTCAGTCACAAAAACAGGCTTTTTGAAAATATCTTCACATAGATATCTTTCATGTTCTGTTTGTAAATCAATTCCCCAAGATACTTTATACTCGAATTCATCGTTATATTTTTCAAGTTCTTTGATAGCATCTGTATAGGTAATTCTAATAAAATCGGAAGTAATGACATGATTTAATCTTTCTAATAAACCAGTATCCATAAATTGATTAAAAAATTGCATTTCTTCAGGACAGTTGTCTAGTACATATTGAAAAATATATTTAATCATATCTTCTGCTAAATCCATGTCATCTGTTAGATTAGCAAAACAAATTTCAGGCTCTACCATCCAAAACTCAGCAGCATGTTTTACAGTGTTTGAATTTTCAGCACGAAAGGTAGGACCAAATGTATATACATTACAGAAGCTTTGGGCAAAGGTTTCTGCATTTAATTGCCCACTTACTGTTAAATGAGCAGGTTTTCCAAAAAAGTCTTGAGAAAAGTCAACATTTCCCTCCTGTTTTTTAGGAATGTTGGTTAAATCAAAAGAATTGACATTGAACATTTCACCAGCACCTTCAGCATCACTTCCTGTTAGAATAGGAGTATTGACATAGACGAATCCTCTTTCCTGGAAAAAATTGTGGATAGCATAGGCTAGAACACTTCTTACACGGAATACGGCATTAAAGGTATTGGCTCTAGGACGTAAATGAGCGATACTTCTTAAATATTCAAAGGAATGTTTTTTCTTTTGAAGCGGATAGCTACTATCAGAAAAACTTTCTATTTCAATGGATTTGGCTTGTATTTCAAAGGGTTGTTTAGCATTTTCTGTTAAAATAAATTTTCCTATTACTTTAATAGAAGAACTAATGGTTAATTTAGTTATTTCTGCAAAGTTTTCTAAGGTATCATTAAAAACGATTTGAATATTTTTGAAAAAGGTTCCATCATTTAATTCAATAAATCCGAAGTTTTTTGAATCTCTTACTGTTTTCACCCAGCCTTCAATAGTGATTTCATTATTGGTAAATTTGCTTGTATTTTTATATAAATCTTTTACAGTGATAGTTTTCATATTTTTCCTCCATATATTTAGTATGAACGTATTATATGATATTATGTGAGATTTTTCAAGCATTATTTATTAATTATATAGCAGTAGAATGTTCAATGTTGTTCTAATTTTTTAAAATTCACCTTTCACGTAAAGAAAACATAATATATAGCAAATAAAAGTGAAAGGTGGTAGAAAAATGTCAGAGTACATAATTAAAGGAGGTAAAAAAGTAGAAGGAGAAGTAACCATATCTGGTTCTAAAAATGCATCCCTACCCATTATAGCGGCTAGTATACTAAATCAGGGAAAAACAACCCTATACAATGTTCCCAATATACATGACACACAAATGATGTTTGAAATTCTAAGGAAATTAGGAGGAACTGTAACTAAAAAAAAGAATAAAGTAGTTATTGATACTAGTGGAATTTGTCAATATGACATACCAGAAGATTTAATGCGACAAATGCGTTCTTCTGTTATATTTGTAGGTGCATTAGTAGGGAGATATGGAAAGGTTACTTTTTCTTATCCAGGAGGATGTGATATTGGAACAAGACCAATTGACTTGCATCTAAAAGCATTTGAAAAATTAGGAATAAATATTAACAAAAACTATGGAAATATTACTTGTACTTGTGATAAAATAATAGGAGAAAAAATAGATTTAGATTTTCCAAGTGTAGGAGCAACTGAAAATGCTATATTAGCAGCATGTTTAGCTACACGGAAAAACAATTATAACCAATAGTGCAAGAGAGCCAGAAATAGTAGATTTACAAAATCTTCTAAATAAAATGGGAGCGAAAATAAAAGGTGCTGGTACTGATATTATTGAAATTGAAGGAGTCAAAAAACTAAAAGATGTTAGTTACAATATCATGTCAGATCGAATAGAGACGGGAACTTTTCTATGCATGGCAGCTATGACAGGAGGAAATATTACAGTTAAAGGAATCAACTCTAATCATATTACACCAGTGATTCATAAATTAGAAGAAACTGGTTGCAAATTTAATATTCAAAAAAATGAAATACAAATGCAAGCACCTAAAAGATTAAAAGCAGTTGATATAAAAACAATGCCATATCCAGGATTTCCAACCGATATGCAATCAATTTTTGCAACAGCCTTAACAACAGCAAAGGGAAGCTCTATGATTGTAGAGAATTTATTTGAAAATAGATATAAATATACTCAAGAGCTAATTCGAATGGGGGCTAAAATAACAGTTGAAGGAAAAACAGCCGTTATAAAAGGAGTAAGAAAGTTATATGGAGCTAATGTAAAAGCAACAGATTTACGAGGAGGAGCAGCATTAGTAATGGCAGGAATGGTAGCGAAAGGAAACACAAAAATAGAAAATATAGAATATATTTTAAGAGGCTATGACAAATTTGACCAAAAACTAAAAGCATTAGGAGTTGATATAAGAATAGTTTAATTAAACTAACCTAGAAGATAATAATATTATCTAAAAAGTAATATATTATTTCTATACCTTGGTGTGTGTTGATACCTATTGAATCAAAGTCTGTGCGGGGTGTTCCAATATTACTTGCTAATTGCTCGTTTTGCTGTCCACTGTTTAAGCATGGCTTGCTACAGTGGCAGTATGCGTTAGCTGGTTGCTTACGTGGCATTGAAAAATAGTATTTTTTAAGATGAAGACATTATCTTAAAGTCTAGATTCTAAATTTTAAATAAAGGTCGAAGGAGGAAACATATATGACTAAAAAGATAAAAGAAGCAGATATGTATTTATATTACATGGATTATGGACAAGCACAAGATAAAAATAAAAAAAGCAATACAGAAAGAAAGAAAGCAAAGGAAAGACAAAAAAGAATCAAACAAAATAAAAAAATGAAGAAAGACGATTTTGACCTTAATACAGAAACAGTCATACAGATGACAAATAAAAATAAAATAAAAAAGGAAGAGGAACAAAGAAAACGATTAACACAAGAAGAAAGAAGAAGAAAAAAGAGGTATAGAAAAATCAAATTTTTTCTGAAAATAATATTGTTGTTAGGGATTATAATAGGTGGAGTTGCTTTTGCTATGATTTCTCCCATCTTTAGCGTTAAAGACATACAAGTGGTAGGTAATGAACAGATAAGTAAAGAAACAATTATTAGTTTATCAGGACTAAAAACAGAGGAAAACATTTTTAGATTTGGTATTTCTAAAGTAATTAGTAGTTTAAAGGAGAATGCCTATGTTGAGAAGGTAAAAATACATAGAAAAATTCCTAATACTGTACAAATTGAAATCGAAGAAAGAAAGCATAATTATAGTATTGATTTTTTAGGGAAATATGCTTATATCAATACACAAGGCTATATTTTAGAAATAGCAGAGAATAGCAAACAAAAAGTGATATTACAGGGAATTGAAACACCAGAGGAACAAGTGGTAGAGGGAAACCGTTTAAATAATGAAGATTTAGAGAAATTAGAAGACGTTATTAAAATTATAAATGCAACCAAAGAATATGAGTTAGATAATAAAGTTACAAGTATTGACATGAGTGATAAAAACCAATATAGTATCTATTTAGAAGAAGAGGGAAAAAAAGTATATTTAGGAGATAGTAGTAATTTAAGCAATAAAATGTTATATGTTGATGCCATTATAGAAAAAGAAAAGGGAAAAGCAGGAGAAATATTTGCGAATGGTGATTTAAATAATAAATTTAGAGTTTATTTTAGAGAAAGTTTAAATGTATAATTTAATGCAAAAGGAAGGGAGGAAAGTTAGTGAAGAATAAGAAAGCAATCAGTATTGTTTTAGGATTGATGTGTTTTGCGTTAACATTAGGAATATGTGTGCAATTAAAAACAGTAAAAGGTTCTAACTCAGTGATTAGTCAGAATTATGAAGAAAACAATTTGAAAGCAGAAGTTTTAAGATACAAAGAAAAATATGATAATAAATACAAAGAATTAGAAAAGGCAGAAAAAGAATTAGAAGAAGAAAGACAAAAATCGATAGAAAATAATAGTTATTTAGAACAAAAAGAAGAAGAGATTAAACAAGGAAATAAAATAATAGGAATGACAGAAGTAACAGGAGCAGGTGTTATTGTGACATTAAGTGATAGTAAAAAAGATGCTAGCACAGCATTAAATGTAAGTGAGTTATTGGTTCATGATGCGGATGTTCTGAGCGTTATCAATGAATTAAAAAATGCAGGTGCAGAAGCGATTTCTATAAATGACCAAAGATTAGTACCGACTAGTAGCATTGTATGTGGAGGAAATATTATAGAAATTAATGGAGAAAAAGTGGGAGCACCATTTGAAATAAAGGCAATAGGACTTCCAGAACAACTAGCTGCATTATCAAGACCAGGTGGTTATTTAGAGATTTTAAAAGGAGCTACAGTAGGAGTAGACCTAAAGAAATTAAATAGTATAACAATACCAAAATATACAGGAGTTATTACTTATAAATATGCACAGAATTCAAAATAAGAAAGGTAGATAAAAGAATTTTAGCTGTATCGAATTTTAATTCTTTTCCAACTAGATTTGTGTATTAAGAAAGGATGAGATTGAAAATGAAGGCAAATATAAAAAAGGGAAAAATTACCATAGCAATTGCAATTGGTATTGCTTGCTTTGCATTAGTTTTTGTCATGTTAATGCAATTTAAAATTGTTAATCAAACCGATATTACAGCAATTGAAAATATGAGAGAAACGGAATTGAGAACTGAACTTGCTAATTGGAAAGCAAAATATGAAGAAACAGAGTTGAAATATGAAGAAATAAGAGAAAAGATTGATGAATATAAAGAAACAAAGCAATCCAATGAAGAAACAGAAAAATTAGTAGATGACGAATTAGAACAAGTGAATATGACATTAGGAAAAACCTATGTAGAAGGAGAAGGAATAGAGGTTACGTTAAGAGATACAGAAAACGAAGAAATTAGTAAAATTAGTTCTTCTGATTTACTAGTCATTGTAAATGCATTAAAGTTAGCAGGAGCAGAGGCAATTTCTATTAATGAAGAAAGAATCGTTAATATGTCAGACATTGTTACGATTAATGATACTTTTATAAAAGTAAATGGACAGAGAATTTTAGCACCATACATCATCAAAGCGATTGGAAATCAGACTTACCTAGAAAGTGCATTACTTGGAAATGGAGGATATGTAGATGAGTTGAAAAAGATAGGGCATGATGTGTCAATAGTGAAAATAAATAAAGTGAAAATAAATCAATATAATGACGAAATTAAGATAAAGTATATGGAATAATTATAGTTAGAAAAAGAGAGGAGAATTAAAATGATAGCCATAGCCATTTTAATAGGATGTGTTTTAGGAGCCATACTTGGTATGAATACACCTATGATTTCATACACATATTCAAGCTATTTAGCGATTGCGATTATAGCAGCATTAGATTCTGTATTTGGAGGAATCACTTCAGTTATTAAGAAAAATTTCGATTTAAAAATATTTATTACAGGTTTCTTTGGAAATGCTATATTATCCATTTTATTAACTATTTTAGGAGAAAAGTTAAATGTAGATATTTACTTAGCAGCAATTGTCGTATTTGTGGGTAGAATGTTTACTAATTTAGCGATTATAAGAAGGTATTACGTGGATAAATGGTCAAACCAATTGAAAGAAAAAAATGAGAAAAAAGATTAAAAAAATATTACAAAAATATTACAAGATTATTACGGAAATATAACAAAACCTATTGACATTTGTCTGAAAATGTAATATATATACACTTAGAAAAATTATACTGAAAATGGAGGAATAAACTTGGCAATCGGAGATATCATTGTAGGTATAGACATAGGAACAAGTAAGGTTTGTACGGTTGTTGGAGAAGTGAATAACTTTGGACAAATTGAAGTCATATGTAATACCTCATATAAATGTAATGGACTAAAGAAGGGGAAAATAATAAACGAAGAAGATATCAGTTTAACCATAGCAAAGACGATAAAAGATGCCGAAGATGAAACCAATTTGAAAATTAATTCAGCCTATGCAACAATTCCAGGAAAATATATAACCATTGTACAAAACAGCATAACAAAAGATGTAAAAGATAAATATGCTGGGATATCAGTAAGAG
The DNA here is from genome assembly GCA_949280815.1 of uncultured Clostridia bacterium. Lineage (GTDB taxonomy): Bacteria > Bacillota > Clostridia > TANB77 > CAG-508 > CAG-269. The sequence continues at coordinate 13,072 of CASDJM010000037.1, forward strand.
ATGTACAAAATGCAATTATGCAGGTCAAGGATATAGAAATACCAGAAAATAAAACATTAATTGACATTGTACCAGATAAAATAATTCTAGAAAATGGGACAGTTGTTACAGATCCAGTAGGAAATTTAAGTTCTAGTTTTACGATAAGTGCACAAGTAATTCTAGCAGATAAAGATTATGTAAGACAGTTAAATAATGTATTTAAAAAGGCGGGACTGGAGATTGATGGAATCGTACCAATTACATTAGCAGAAAGAAATTTAATTTTAGATAAAAACGAATTACATGACAATGTAATGTTGTTAGATATAGGTGCAGGAAATACAGACATTGGTGTTTTTGAAGGTTCTACTTTTATATATACGAATTCTATCCCATTAGGTGGAGATAATATTACAAATGATATTGCATTAGTATTAAATATTTCAGAAGAAGAGGCCGATAAATTAAAGAAACAATATGGACTAGCCTTAAAATCTTTTATTGATAATGATAATGATATCATATTAAATACTTCAAAGGATAAAAACAAAAATAGAATTATCAAAAGTTCTGAATTGATAGAGGTTATAGAAGCTAGAATTGAAGAAATTTTTTCTATTATTAATAAAGACATAACCAATCAAGGGATAAAACAAAAAATTAATAATGTTGTTTTAACAGGTCAGGGAATTATCAATATTAATAAAAGTGATGTAGCAGGAAAAATCATTTTAAACATTCCTGTTAAAATATCCACAGGAAGAGCTGTTAGTACAGTAAAATCTACTTATCGAACTAGTTATGCTTTAGTAAGATATGTAGCAGCAAGGCCTTTTGCTAAAACGGTATCAAGTAGTATTGATGCACAAAGTGATGAAAGTTTTTTTAAAACAATCATGGAAAGGATAAAAGATTTTTTTTATTCTTAATAAAATAAGTTATTAAATTTTTTAAATATAAATAGTAGCTAAGAGGAGAAGCACATAAATGTTTAAAAGGAGAATATAGATTGCTTTACTTTAAATAGCTAACTAATAAAGGGAGGAAAAACTAAATGATGGATTACAATGAGGACAATAATATTGCAATGATGGATGGAACAGCTACCATTAAAGTTATAGGTGTTGGAGGAGCTGGAAATAATGCTGTTAATAGAATGATTGATACAGGTATTAAAGGTGTTGATTTTATTGCTGTTAATACAGATAGACAAGCTTTACAAACGTCAAAGGCAAGTACAAAAATACAAATTGGAGAAAAAATAACAAGAGGACTAGGAGCAGGAGCAAACCCTGATATTGGTGCTCAATCAGCAGAAGAAAGCAAATCTGAAATATCAGAAGTATTAAGAGGAGCTGATATGGTATTTGTTACAGCTGGAATGGGTGGAGGAACTGGTACAGGTGCAGCACCAATTGTAGCTACTACTGCAAAAGAAATGGGAATATTAACCATAGGAGTTGTTACAAAACCATTTACTTTTGAAGGAAAGAAAAGACTTTCACAAGCAGAAAGAGGAATTGAAAGTTTAAAAGGAAAAGTAGATACTTTAGTTGTAATACCAAATGATAAATTACTACAAATTATAGATAGAAAAACATCTATTATTGAAGCTTTTAAAATGGCAGATGATATATTAAGACAAGGTGTACAAGGAATTTCAGACCTGATTGCTATACCAGGATTAGTAAACTTAGATTTTGCTGACGTAAAAACAATCATGTTAAACCAAGGAATGGCACACATGGGAGTAGGAAGAGCAGCAGGAGAAAATAGAGCAGAAGATGCAGCAAAGGAAGCAATTCAAAGTCCATTACTAGAAACTTCAATCGAAGGAGCAAAAGGTGTTATTATTAATATTACAGGTGGGGAAGATTTAGGATTACACGAAGTAAACACTGCAGCAGAACTTGTTCAACGCAGTGTAGATCCAGAAGCTAATATTATCTTTGGTACAGTAACAGATGCAAGTATGTCAGATGAAATTCAAATTACTGTTATAGCAACAGGATTTGAAACAAATAGTGAATCTATTTCAAGTATTGGCGTAGAAAATATTGTATCAAAAACTTGGGAAAAGAAAATAAATTCGATACCAACAAGTACAGAAACAAATTCATCACAAAATGATTTGGATATACCTTCTTTCTTAAGAAAAAATAAAAATAAAAATATGTAATGAGATTTTATAAGTAAAAGAATAGTGAAGAAAAAGAAGTAATCGAAAAGTGTCGATTATTTCTTTTTTTCGCCAATAAGAAAAGACAGCTTTTTCAAAAAGAAAAGATTATAATAGTCATGCAGGTGATGGCATGACTATTTATATTGATGTGGTATTAATAGAAAACCTAATCATGAATTTTATTATTTTGCTAGCAACAGGGTTAATTCTAAAGGAAAAAATAAAAAATGTGAGACTTTTATTAGCAAGTTTATTAGGGGCAATTTACTCGGTAGTATCGTATATGTCAATTCTAGAGATTTATGCAAGCATAATTTTAAAAATAATATTATCTATCGTAATGATATACATAGCATTTAATCCACAAACTATTAAAAGAATGTGGAAAGATATCTTACTATTTTATTTAACTTCTTTTGTATTCGGAGGAGTAGCTTTTGCTCTTATCTACATTGTAAAACCACAAGATATATTAATGAGGAACGGACTATTTTTAGGTACTTATCCACTAAAAACTATTATATTAGGAGCGATTATTGCATTTATCATTATCATGACAGCATTTACAGTTGTAAAATCGAAGATCACAAAAAAAGATATGTTCTGTGAAGTAGAAATACAGTTAAATGGAAAAAAGATAGAGACAACTGCTATGATTGATACAGGGAATCTACTCAAAGAGCCAATAACCAATACACCTGTAATTGTAATGGAGCATACACTTTTATATGATTGTATACCAAGAGATATCTTGAATCATTTAGATGAGTTATTAGGAGGTGATTTTAACAATATACCAGAAGAAGTAAAAGAAAAATATATAACAAAGCTAAAATTTATACCTTTTTCTTCTTTAGGAAAACAGAATGGGATGTTACTAGGAATTAAAGCGGATGGCTTGAAAATAAAAGATAGGGAAAAGGGAGAAGAAAAAGAAAATATTATAATAGGAATTTATAATAAGTCATTAACTAAAAGAGGAGAATACAGAGCTTTGATGGGAATTGAACTATTATAAGAAAGGAGTGAAATGAAATGAATATTTTTGAGTTTGTAAAAAATGGGATTAATACTATTTGTGCCAAATATATGAATGATAATGATGAGATAGAATATTTACCGATTTTTTATATTGCAGGAAGTCAAACACTTCCTCCCCCACTTCCACCAGAAGAGGAAGCGGAACTAATTGAAAAATTAAGCCAAGAGGACAATTTAACAGTTCGACAGAAATTAGTGGAAAGAAATCTAAGATTGGTAGTTTATATTGCGAAAAAGTTTGAAAATACAGGTATTGGAATAGAAGATTTGATATCCATTGGTACGATTGGCTTAATGAAAGGGGTTAATACCTTTAATTCAGATAAAAAGATTAAATTGGCTACTTATGCTTCCAGATGTATTGAAAATGAAATATTAATGTATCTAAGAAAAAATAATAAAATAAAAGGAGAGGTTTCAATTGATGAACCATTAAATAAAGATGGCGATGGAAATGAATTACTACTTTCAGATATTTTAGGAACAGAGCCTGACATTACTTCAAGGAACTTAGAAGATGAAGTTGATAAATCTCTTTTACGTGCTTCTATTAGTAAATTAAATGATAGGGAAAAAAATATCATGGAAATGCGATTTGGATTTCAAACAGGAAAAGAAAAAACGCAAAAAGAAGTAGCAGATGAATTGCGGCATTTCGCAAAGTTACATATCAAGGTTAGAAAAGAAAATTATTGGCAAAATGAAAAAAGAAATTGCGAGTAAAATAGGATAAATAAATCAAAGAGCATATGCGTATTTATTCTCTACGTCAAGTCTATGCTTGTGGATGACTTTCCCAGAGTATAAAAAAACCAAATTTGGAAATACTTAAAATAAGTAAGTTCAAAGGAGGTTTTTCTTTTGTTAAACAACAAAGTAGAAATATGTGGAGTTAACACATCAAAGTTACCAGTATTAAGTAAAGAAGAAAAAGAAGAACTATTTGTAAAAATAAAAGCAGGAGATGAAGAAGCAAGAAATACATTTATTCATGGAAATTTAAGATTAGTATTAAGTGTGATACAAAGATTTTATGGAAGAGGGGAATCTGCAGACGATTTATTTCAAGTAGGATGTGTTGGATTAATTAAAGCAATTGATAATTTTGATTTAAGTCAAAACGTACAATTTAGTACCTATGCAGTACCAATGATAATAGGAGAGGTAAAAAGATACTTAAGAGATAATAATAGCATAAGAGTAAGCAGATCAGTAAGAGATTTAGCTTATAAGGCGATTCAGTTTAAGGAAAGATATACAAAAGAACATGGTAAAGAACCTAGAATAGATGAAATAGCAAAAGAGTTAGGAGTAGGAACAGAAGATATTGCTTTTAGTTTTGATGCAATCCAAGATCCTGTATCTTTACAGGAACCAGTTTATAATGATGGATCAGAAAGTATTTATATTATGGATCAAGTAAAAGATAGTAAAAATACAGATGAAATGTGGACAGAAAGAATGGCAATCGAAGGTGCATTACAAAAATTAAATGAAAAGGAAAGAATGATTGTGGTTAAGAGATTTTTTGATGGAAGAACACAAATGGAGGTAGCTGATGAAATTGGCATCTCACAGGCTCAAGTTTCTAGATTAGAAAAAAGTGCAATTGTTAATATTAAAAGATTTTATAAATAATGTGCAATGGGAACGTTTCCTTGACTAGGTAAATAGGTATAACGAAATAAAAGCAAGCATTTATAAAAAGGGTAAATGACTTGCTTTTTAAGTATGACTAATAAAAATAAAGTATTAGATACAGAAATAAAAAAGCAAAGAATGAATATAAATAATAGTAATTATTAAAAAGTAAAAAGGAGAAAAAGAATGCAAGATAAAGGATTAGATTTTAAACACAAAGAAGTGGTTAATATCAACAATGGGAAAAGGTTAGGATATGTGCAAGACGTATGTGCTGATTTAGAAACAGGAACTATCACATCTATAATGGTTGCAAGAAAGAGAATAGATATCAATTTAGTAAATCCTTAATAGAATGTGGATACATGAGTTTTACATTTGGTAGAGTTCGTAAGAAAAAAGACTATGTTACGAGAAAAAATCAAAAAAGGACAGGCTATGTGGTAAAAGAGAAATATATTTATGATGTGATTTGTAAAGTGGAATTGTAGGTGAAAAAGAGTATATGAAGATATGCTCTTTTAAAATGTGAAAAAATAATAGATAAAAATTACTTAAATTTTTTTAGGTTATCCATCTTATCTCTAATCCTATCAGAAACAATGCTAGTTTCTTCATAATCAATAACATAAGAACCATTAGAAAGTTTTAGAATATCACCTTCTTTTGCATTAGATGGAATATTAGAAATAGGAATGTCTGTCATTTTTTTGGTACTTCTATTTTCTAAAATAGCAAAATCACCTTCAAAACGGTCAAGAGTATACATAGAGTTAGAATCTTTATTTAAAAAGTTCTTTAGTTCGTTTATAAAATTGCCTATAAAATTATTAGAGCTATTTGAAGATAGATTTTTGCTTAAATTATTGAATAAATCAAGATTCATATTGAAGAGCCTCCTTTCAGATTAAAATGTTGAAATAATTATACATGCAAAAGCAACATTTTTCAATATTTCTGTTAAAATATGTAAAAAAGCTAATTTGGATTATTGAAAAAAGTAAAATAATACAATATAATAATGAAAAAAGGGAGAAACAAATGGAGAAAGATAAACGAAATCAAATATTAAAGAGAATTGCTAGTATAAGTATTTTGATATTAATAATTGTACTATTAGCACTAATTTCAAATGTAACAGATAAAAAATTTGAGTATATAGTTGATGAATCAAAATTACAGATTATTTATTTTGATGTAGGGCAAGCAGATAGTACATTAATAATGAGAAAACAATTTTAATAGATGGAGGTAATGACTCGGATGGAGATGAATTAGTAAAATATATAAAATCTCAAGAGATTTCTAAAATCGATACAGTGATAGCGACTCATTTACATGCAGATCACATTGGTGGATTAGATGATATTATAGATAATTTCGATATTGAAACAGTTTATATGCCAGATACAATAAATACAGATAAACAAGTAGAAGAATTTTTAGATGCAATGGAAAGAAAAAATTTAAGTTATGAAGTGCCAGAAATAGGAGAAAAATTCAAAAATGGATTAGCAGATTGTGAAGTAATGGCCATTAATAATGACGCAAAAGATATAAATAATTCATCCATAGTCATACAAATGAATTATTTAGAACAAAGTTATTTGTTTATGGGAGATAGCGAAAAAGAAGTAGAAAATTCAAGAAACTGGAATAAAGTAAATGTTTTAAAAGTAGGACATCATGGTTCAAATACAAGTAGTACAGAAAGATTTTTGAATAAAATAAGACCAGAAATTGCAATTATTTCAGTTGGATTAAATAATAAGTATCATCATCCAAGTACAGAAGTATGGAATAGATTTAAAAATTTAAATACTACCATTTATAGAACAGATGAAGATGGTAGTTTATTGCTGGAAAGTGATGGGAAAGAAAACATGATTAGAAAGATAAAAGCGAAATATTAAAGAAAAATAAATTAAGAAGGACATATAAGAGTATGTTCTTTTTATGTAAAAAATAAAAGAACAAAAAGGTTAAATAAATATAAAAGTAAATTCCGTTTTTAAGTGAATTTACTAGTTTAATATTAAATTCCGTAGTAACAAGGATAAAAGGAATAAAAATGGACATAAAATTTAAGCAAATAGGATAAAAAATATACACTTTTTTTATTAAGTGCATACCAAACAAAAGCAAATATATAAATTACTATTAGTAAATTCCATATATAAAAATTTGCAAAATTATATTTTCTCTTTGAAACATTATACAATAAAATTATAATTTAATCAAGAATAAAATACATGACTACGCCATTCTTGATGTATATGTGTCAATGATGTGAAACAAACTTTTATAAAAAATTTGTAGTATTAT
>CASDJM010000038.1 GCA_949280815.1 uncultured Clostridia bacterium
ACTTCAAACAGTATAAATATCAATTTAGTGTGACATATGTTTGACAAACCTACAGAATTAAACACAAAAATTACGTAAATACATTGCGTTAACTGGTAAATTGTGGTATAATAGAAATCGATATGAATTAAGGCGAGTAAAGTTGAAAAATAATTACAATAATTTAATTTTTTTTCAAGCACCTTTATGTCTTAAGAAAGGAATGATAGAAAAATGAAAAAAGTAATCAAATTTTTGATACTAACTGTGATAATAGCTTTAAGCATATTTTTAACAAATCAGATATATGCAGTAGAGAATAACATCAAAGACATAAGATACTATAATCATCTAATAGAAAATCAAAAAGTAGTTACGATTTTGTTAGAAAAAACCACAGTTTCAAGAAAAGTAACCAAAGAAGAAGTAATGAAAAACGACAAAAAAATAGAAGAAATAAAAGATGCAAAGAAGAAAACTTTAAAAAATACAGATTTAGTAAAAACAGGAGATTACATAACCGTAAAAGGAGAAGACTATCAAGTGGTTTTATATGGTGATGTAAACAAAGATGGATTTATTTGTGATATAGAAGATATCATGATTCTTCAAAATAATTATTTAGGCCAAAGAAAAGTAGAAGCAATTGAAAAATTAGCTGGAAATTTAGTAAACACAGATAATACATTGGATATCGAAGATATCATGAGAATGATTAACGTATATTTAGGAAATTCCAAAGAGGAAATTCTTACAAAAATACAGAAAGGGTACATCGAGTTTGACAAGCAAGATGATAATCAGGAAGATAATAAGGATGGAACGCCAGTAAGTATACATGGTAAATTAAGTGTTCAGAATACTGACATTGTAGATAAAAATGGAAGTAAATTTCAATTAAAAGGGGTAAGTACACATGGTTTACAATGGTTTCCTCAATATGTAAATCAAGAAGCTTTTACTTATATGAGAGATCAATGGGGAATAAATTGCGTAAGACTTGCGATGTATACTGGTGCAAGTGAAGGATATACAACAGACCTTCATAAAATTGTAAGTAATGGAGTGGAATATGCAAAAAATGCGGGAATGTATGTCATCATTGATTGGCATATTCTAAATGAAGGAAATCCAAATACTGCTACGAATAAAGAAAAAGCAAAAGCATTTTTCAAAGAGATGACAACCAAATACAAAGACTATGATAATGTATTATATGAAATTTGTAATGAACCAAATGGTGATGTGCAATGGCAAAGAGATATCAAGCCATATGCAGAAGAAATGATTCAAGAGATTAGAGCAGTTGATGACGATGCGATTATTATAGTAGGAACACCAACATGGTCACAAGATGTAGATGTAGTAGCTGGAAGTCCAATTACAGGACAGAAAAACATTATGTACACATTACATTTTTATGCAGCAACCCATAAAGAATATTTAAGACAAAAAGCAACCACAGCATTAAATGTAGGATTACCAATATTTGCAACAGAATTTGGAGTTTGTGATGCATCTGGAAATGGAAATTTGGATTTGTCAGAAGCAAATACATGGATTGACTTTTTAAATCAACACAATATCAGTTGGATGTGTTGGAACTTATCAAATAAAGATGAAAGCTCATCCTTACTAAAGAATACAAATAAAGTAACAGGTTGGACAAATGACGAATTATCAGAGGGAGGAAAATGGCTATTAGAGGCTTTAAAAAGATAGGAGGAGAGAAAGTTTGAAGAAGATAAGTGTTATAGGTATAGTATTAATAGCAATCATAAGCATATCAACAGCAAGTTTAGCAATGAGTATGGATATGAGTTTAGATAAAACAAAAGATATAAAAATGAATGATACAGTCATATATACATTAAAGCTAAGTGAGAAGATGATAGGGGCTAGCTTTAAAATTAATTATAATAGTGACCAATTAGAATTTGTAGAAAGTAGAACAACGAATTTATCAGCTTCTAAGAATAATGAAAAGATAGCATGTGTGTATTTCGATATGGCAAAAACAGGAATTGATACATGTAGTATTAAATTCAAAGCAAAGAAAAATATGCAAAATACGACATTAACTTTTGAACTAGAAGAAGCAAAATTTATTACCTTAAATGGTGAAAAATCTTATTCACAAAGTGATATTGCAGGCATTAAAAAAACGATAACCATTGAAAAATCAAGTGCTTCTAGTAGTGGGAATACTGGGAGTACTGATAAAAATCCCAGTAATAGCGATAATAGCGGTAGCAATAATAATAATGGCAGTAACAGTAGTGGCAATAATAATAACACGAACGACAACTTAAATAATTCAAATAATGCAAGTGGAAATACAAATAACTCCAATAGTTCAAATAATATAAGTGGAAATACGAATAACTCAAATAATTTAAATAATACGAGTAGTAATACCAATAACATAAGTAATGCTAATAATAAAAATAGTGGTAAAGCAAATACTGCTAATCAGTCAAGTGCAAATAATAATTCTAAGAGTGATAATACTTTAGCAAATTCTAAACTTCCAAAGACAGGATTGAATCATTACATATTGATACCTATTTGTTTGGTTAGTATGTTAGCAGTTTACTTTTTTGTAAAATTGAAATCAGAAAAAGAATAATAGGAATTGTAGACAATTTATAATGTAAATAAAAAAATATTATAGGAGGTTGAGAACTTTCCTATAATAAAAGATTAGGCAGTGACTAATCCAGAGTCGTTAAGACTTGATGTGCTTTTAGCAATGCTGTCAACTTAAGGTGTAAAAAAATAATAGGTTACACCTTAGGTCGACAGCATTGGTGCTTTTAAAGAGGGCTACATCAAGTTCTTTTTTATATTCTAGGAAAGTTCTCCGAATTCCTAGAATATAAAATTACTAAAGGCTGACCAGTAACAATTTATGTATCATAACTCACAGCAAAATTTCATGAAACCATAGACAAAAAGGGCAAGAAGTGATATACTAACATAGGTTAGGTAACAAGTGTTACTGAAAAGGAGATGAGAAATAAAAATGCCACCAAGAATGATGTTCAAAAAAGAAGACGTACTGGATGTAGCATATAAAATAGTGAAAAAGGAAGGTTTTGAAGGAATCAATGCACGAAGAATTGCCAATGAATTAAAATCATCAGTACATCCAATCTTCAAACATTTCAAAGATATGGAAGAATTAAAAAAAGCTGTTTATGAAAAGATATATGCGAAATATCAAAAATGCATGTTGAGTGGAACAAACGAAGAAAAAACATATAAACAAATGGGATTATCGTATATCAAATTTGCCAAAGATTATCCAGAATTTTTCAAGATAATTTTTATGCAAACAACTAATCTTAATGCTGAAAGTTTTTTGATGGCAGATAAAATAGGAGATGATGTCATAAAGGCAGGACAAGAACTGACTGGATTATCCTATGAGGAACAAAAGAAATTTCATGTTAAAGTGTGGATTTTTACACATGGTATTGCTTGTTTGGTAGCTACCAAAACAGTGGAGTTTTCGGAAGATGAGATTGGTGATTTGTTAGGGAATACGGTTTTAGAGTTATTAAGAGGATTTAAGTTTGAAAGATAATCATCATTTGGCGTTGTTAAACTTTATTTTTAATTTAAAGCAACAGCATACTGACGCTGTAATAAGCAAAGCTTTAACAGTATCAACGTGCCTATGCACGCCTCATAAATTAAAAACTCGTTTGCCAGCTAACGCATACTGACACTGTAACAGGCAAACCCTTAACAGTCTCAGCATAGCCAAATAACAATTCTTTTTCAAACTAGAAGCAAAATTCAAGGGAGGAGAAAAAAATGAATAACATTATTGAAATTAAAAATTTAACAAAACAATACAAAGAATTAAAAGCCATTAATGGTTTATCATTAGAAGTAAAAGAAGGAGAAATACTAGGTTTGTTGGGACCAAATGGAAGTGGAAAATCAACTACCATTAATTGTATTTTATCACTATTAAACTTTAGTGAAGGAGAAATTAAAATATTCGGAAAAGAAATGAAACCTGATAGCTATGACATTAAAGCAAAATTAGGAGTTGTATTCCAAGATGTAGCAGTATTTGAAGAACTAACAGTGCAAGAGAATATAGATTATTTTTGCGGGTTATATATCAAGGATAAAGCTAAAAGAAAGCAATATATAGACGAAGCAATTGAATTAGTAGGATTAGAAGAATTTAGAAAATTCTATCCAAAGCAACTATCAGGGGGATTGCTAAGAAGATTGAATATAGCCTGTGGAATTGCCCATAAACCAAAACTAATCTTCCTAGATGAGCCAACTGTTGCTGTTGATCCACAAAGTAGAAATAACATATTAGATGGCATAAAAAAACTAAGAAATCAAGGTGCAACTATTGTGTATACCACACACTATATGGAAGAAGTTGAAATCATTTGTGATAGAATTATCATTTTAGATAAAGGAAAAGTGTTAGCAACTGGAACAGCAGATGAATTGAAAGAACTAGCTAAAATAGAAGAAAAAGTAACTGTAGAAGTTAATCATTTAGAAGACAAACAAATCCAACAAATCAAAAAAATAGAGCAAGTAGACGAAGTAACTTATAACGGAAATATATTGCTGGTTACCTATAAAAAAGGAAAAAATAATTTAGTGGATTTAATGGAACATCTAAAAAAAGAAGAGATAAAATACAATAAAATTTATTCGGAAAGACCAACATTAAATGACGTATTCTTAGAATTAACAGGAAAGGAGCTTCGAGATTAATGTTTATCCATAATTTTAAATATGCCCTAAAAACTCTTTTTAGAAATAAAATGTTAATATTTTGGACCTATGCCTTTCCTATCATTCTTCGGAACGTTTTTCAACATGGCTTTTTCTAATATTGAAAATAGTGAGAAATTAGAAATTATCAAGATAGCAATTGTAGATAATGAGGATTTTCAAGACAATGAAATATGGAAAGAAGCCTTTAAAACATTAAGTGATAAAGAAAATGAAGATAGACTATTTGACACAAAATATACTACAGAAGAAGAAGCAAAACAGTTATTACAAGATGGCGAAATAGTTGGTTATATGAAATTAGAAGAGAAACCAAAGGTAATTGTTCAATCAAGCGGAATCAATGAAACCATTTTAAAACAGGTAACAGAAGAAATCACACAAAATAGCGAAATTGTAAGTAATCTTGCTGAAAATCAAATCAAAAAAGAGATGACAGCAGGAAATTATACGATAGATTATGAAAAGATTTACAAAGATATATTAGAAATGACACAAAATCAAGAAGCTAACATTGAGAATATATCGAATAGCAATTTAAGTTATACCATGATAGAATTTTATACTTTAATTGCCATGGCTTGTCTATATGGTGGAATACTTGGTATGGTTGCCATTAACCAAAATTTAGCCAATATGAGTCATAATGGAAAAAGAGTATCAGTAGCACCAACTACGAAAGGAAAAGTAGTACTAAGTAGCATTTTAGCAGCCTATCTAGTACAGTTAATCGGACTAGCATTATTATTTGTGTACACAGTATTTGTCCTAAAAGTAGATTATGGGACCAATTTGCCATTCATTATTTTATTAGGAGCAGTAGGAAGTTTGGCTGGACTATCAATTGGATTAGCCATTGGAACATTACTAAAAACCAATGAAAATGTCAAAACAGGAATTGTTATATCTGTCACTATGCTAGGATGTTTCTTATCAGGAATGATGGGAATTACTATGAAATATATCGTGGATACAAATCTTCCTATTGTGAATAAAATCAATCCTGCTAGTATGATAACAGATGGATTTTATTCGTTGTATTATTATGATACATTTGATAGATTCTTCTTTAATGTTGCTAGTTTACTTGCTTTCGCTATTATTATGATGATATTATCATATACTAGCTTAAGAAAACAGAAATTTGAAAGATTGTGATGGCGAGTTTGGGACAGGCACAAAGTCGCCACCAGGTACAAACTTACCATAGGCAAAAAGTTGCCATATTGAAAAAAAGAGAAAGGAAACAAAAATGACCGTATTTAAAACATTTTTAAAAGTATTAAATAAATGCAAAGTACCAATTATCATGTATACTGTAATTCTAATTGCATTTGGTGGATTCAATATGCAAACAAGTGAAAATAGCACAAACTTTGTTGCAAGTGAGCCAGATGTTTTAATCATAAACCAAGACAAAGAAGAAGGAGTGACTAAAAATCTAATTGAGTACATAAAGAAAAATAGTGAAATAAAAGAGATTAATGATGATGAACAGGCCATTGATGATGCTTTATTCTATCGAGATGTTAATTACATTATCTACATACCAGAAAACTATAGAGAAGATTTTTTACATGGTGAAAATCCTGAAATCAAAATAAAAAGTACAGGGGATTATCAAGCAAGTTTAGCTGAAATGATGTTAGAAAGATATGTCAAAGTAGCTAATTTATACCAAAAGAATATAGAGGATGAACAAGAATTAATCGAAAAAATAAATGAAACATTAGACAAACAAACAGAGGTAGAAATTACTTCTAAGCTAGATACCGACAATTTAAGTAAAGCCACATTCTATTATAATTTTACAAATTATAGTATATTGGCAGGCTGTGTATATGTAATTTGTTTAATTTTATCTAGTTTTAAAGAAGAAAAAATAGTCAAAAGAACGATTATCAGTAGTATGAATTACAAAACACATAATCGTCAACTATTATTATCTAATGGTTTATTTGCGATTGTGCTATGGATTTTCTATGTAGTGCTAAGTTTTATATTGGTGGGAGATATCATGTTTACCACACATGGACTAGTATATATAGCAAATTCATTCATATTTACCATTTGTGCCGTAACGATTGCATTTTTGATTGGTAATTTAGTCATGAATAAAAATGCCATTAATGGAATTGTAAATGTGGTAGCATTGGGCTCAAGCTTTTTGTGTGGCGCATTTGTACCAATGGAATGGTTGCCAGATTCTGTTTTAACAATTGCTCACATCTTGCCTTCTTATTATTATATTAGTAGCAATGAGATGTTGACTTCACTAGAGACGTTTAATTTTGAAACGATGAAGCCAATTCTAATGAATATGGGAATCATTTTATTGTTTACGATTGGTTTTACGATTGTTACGAATGTGGTTTCAAAAAGGAAGAGAAGAATTGGATAATTGACAATTTTACATAAAATATGGTATTATTATATTGTAATGATAACAAGTGTAGATTCCTATTTTTTCATCTTAGGGAAGACTGCACATGGCAAAGTATTTTTTTGATAGGAGGACAAAATCATGAAAAAAATTAATTATCCTGATGAATTTAAAGAAAAAGTAAAAAAGGAATTTCCGAATGACTTTGCGTTATGTGAAGCTATAAAAAATGGAAACCCCAAAGCATGCCTAGATTTAGCACAGGGATGGTCTTGGCCTGAGAATGAGGCTGAGATGACTGAAAAAGATGAAATAGCACTTAATGCTATGACATTATGGAACAAATATTATGGTGGGTAAAGTGGGTGCCACATGTGGCTATTTAGCACATGTGGCATTTGTCCTATTTGCAGGTTTCTGTATATTCTTGGGAAAATATAATTGAGTTATAAACTATTTAATAGAAGAAAGTCAAGTGAAATTCAAAATTTTATTTATCTTTAAGTAGCATTCATATAGCAAAAATAAACATAAAAAGAAGTGATTATATTGATAATTGCTTCTTTTTGTGATAGGATAAAGCAGATAATCAAAATAGAGAGAAGGAAGGAGATTAAAAATGGGATTACAATTAAGAAATGTATCCAAAACATTTGTAGGGAAAAAAGCCGTAGACAATATTTCATTAGAATTAAATCAACCAGGAGTATATGGATTACTAGGAACAAATGGAGCAGGAAAAACAACAACCATAAGAATGATATTAGGCATTATTAAAAAAGACGGAGGAGAAATTACTTGGAATGGAAAAGCGGTAGATAGAAAAAGTGTAAATTTTGGCTATTTACCAGAAGAAAGAGGAGTATATCCTAAAGTTAAAATATGGGATCAATTAATGTATTTTGCAGAATTAAAAGGAATGGAGAAACAAGAGGCAGAAGAAGCCATCAAAAAATGGGCAAAAGAATTAAAAGTAGAAGAATATTTGATGATGCCTGCTGAGAAACTTTCTAAGGGAAACCAACAAAAAATACAATTTATGACAGCAGTCATACATAACCCAGAACTTGTGGTACTAGATGAACCATTTAGTGGATTAGACCCAGTTAATACCGAAATATTAAAAAATATCATAATAGACCTAGTGAAAAACGGAAAGTATGTCATCATGTCAGCTCATCAAATGGCTACCATCGAAGCATTTTGTAGTGATATTTTAATTTTGAATAAAGGGAAAACGGTATTACAAGGAAATTTAAAAGAAATAAAAGATACTTATCCTGCTAATCGAGTAGAAATTGATGTGAATGAAAGCATTGATGTTTATATAAAAGAGTTCAAAGATTTAGAGATTGAAAATGAGAAAAATAAGGTATATACGATTAAAATTAAGGACGAAGAGAAAGCACATGAACTTTTAAATCGATTAATCACAGAGGGAGTAAAGGTGAATAAGTTTGAGATTATGAAGCCTACTTTGAATGATATTTTTATAGAAAAAGTGGGGTAATTTTAAAAATAATCTATATGGCTATTAACTCAAAATGTAATACATTGTGTGTCGCAACCTTTTAAAATGGTAGGTTGCTCCAATTGCACTTGTTTCACTCGTTTTGCTGTCTACTGTTAAAGCTTTGCCTGTTACAGTGGCAGTATGCGTTAGCTAGCCACTTAGGTGGTGTTGCAAAAGTAATAGATTATATTTTGAGTTAGTATTCATGTATTATGTTATTAAATTAGATAGAAGGAAGGAAATGAAAAAATGAAAGATATTATAACAGTCATGAAATTTACAATAAAAGATATGGTGAAAAGAAAATCTTTTATTATTTCAACTTTAATTATTTTAGCATTAATCGTAATTGGTTTTAATGTGCCAAATATTGTAAAGTCAATCAAAGGAGAAGAAACCGAAGACAAACTTTTGATAGTGGATGGTGAAAACATTTTTGAAGGTAATTTAGAACAATTAAAAAATGTAGATTTAGGATATGAAATTGAAATAGGACAAAATACTTATGAAGAAATCAAGGAAAAGATAGAAGCAGAAGAAATCGGTTCAGCAATTATCATAGAAAAGCAGGAAAATGATGTAAAGATTCGATATATTGTAGAAAATACAACTATGATGGAAAAAGTACCAGAAGAAATTGTAAATAGTATCAATGTACTATATTCTAATATTCAAATTAGCAAATTAGGATTAACACAAGAACAATTACAATCCATCACACCTAATTTTGAATTTAGTTTAGAACAGACAGAGGAAGAAGAAGCAAAAGGAAATATATTTGTCATGATGCTAATGTCAATCGTGTTATTCTATGCGATTTACTTCTGTGCTTATCAAGTTTCTAGTTCTATCACAACAGAAAAAACATCAAAAATCATGGAAACATTAGTAACATCAACTACGCCAAGAACTATCGTACTAGGTAAAACCATAGGAATTGGAGTGGTTGGCTTATTGCAAATGATTGTCATTGTAGCAACAGCGTTTGTGAGTGCAAAGTCATTTATTGATCCAGAATTAATAAATAGTGTATTGGATATGTCTAATATGACAGCATATTTGGGAATTATAACCATCATTTATTTTATATTAGGATATTTTACGTATGCTTTATTGTATGCCTTAACAGGCTCAACAGTAAGCAAGCCAGAAGATATACAATCAGCTAATGGTCCAGTTGCTATTTTAGCTGTTGTAGGATTTTATTTATCTTATTTTACGATGATGAATCCAACTAGTAGCTTGAATGTATTTGCTTCTTTGTTCCCAATTTCATCACCATTTTGTATGCCTTTTAGAATTATGATGGGATTGGCAAGTACAACAGATGTTATTGTTTCGATTACTATTTTGCTTGTTACGATACTAGTAATTGCTCAAATTGCTATTAAGATTTATTCAAGTGCTATTTTGAATTATGGAACAAAGATGAGTTTTAAGGATATGGTGAATATTTATAAGGAGAAAGAGAAGTAGTTTTAGAGAGTATTGAAAAATAATTACAATTTTGGCTGTCAAAATAAAGGAATACAAATAAATGCAAGCATTTATTTGTATACTGAAGTTGTAATAAGCAAAGCTTTAACAACTTCAGCAAAACGCGGTTACATACATTACGTATGCGCCCTTGCCTTTAAAATAAAATTTTCCTTGCCAAAATTTAATTCTTTTCCAATCAGATTTAAACTTTAGAAAAGGAATACTACTGAAAATGAAAGCAGTTATTGAATGTAATAACTGTTTTTTTCGTTATCGTTTTATTAACTTTTAGACTTAGAATGTAGTAGAAGTAAATGCCAATAAATTTTTACACAAAGCAGAAACGAATGTTTGACAAAACATTAAAAATGTTATATAATGACAAAAAAGAAATAAGGAAGTAGTTGTATGCAAGAAAATAAGTTAGCATTGTTTGAAGAAAAAGAAATTAGAAGGACATGTAATAGTACAAGAAAATTAGAATAAAAATATGTTGATAAATTGTAATATTTAGGATAAAATGGAAACAATAAAAAGAATAGAAAGGGAATTATAGTTAGCATGAAAATTTATTTAATAAGACACAGTGAGTCAATCGATGATATAGAAAATTGCTATGGGGGAATTGCTGATTTTGATTTAACAGAAGATGGGAAAAATAAAGTTAAAGAAAAAAGAAAGCAGATAGAAAAATCTGGAATCGAAAAAATATATACGAGTCCTTATAAAAGAGCCTATCAAACAGCACAGATACTCCGGTGAAAATATAAAAGTAGAATTAAAAGTTATAGATGATATAAGAGAATTAAATTCTTATGGTATTTTATCAGGTGTAAACAAAGACCTTGCCAAAAATATATTTTTCGATGTATTTCAAAAAGAAGAATATAAAAACACAGGCTATTATTTTGGTAAGACATTTTTAGGAGGAGAAGATATCAAAGAATTTGACAATAGAGTAAAAGGAGCGATTCATTCTATTATAAAAGAAAGTGAAGGATTCAATACAATTGCTATAGTAACACATGGAAATGTACATAAAAGTATCTTTAAAAACATATTAAACGTAAATAGAAAGATAGAAAAAATTGATGATGTAGCTATTACAACGTTAGATTATAATAGTGGCAAATTTACTATAATAGAAACAAAGGGGATAAAATTAGAAGAAAATATAGATTAAATATAAATTGATAGAATCATTATTTAAAGATTGGATTGGAGGTTATACAATGAACACACGAATACTTCTTATTAGACATGCTCAAAGTGTTGCTAATGAAAATGGAATGTTTGGAGGAATCACAGACTATCCTTTGTCTAAAAGTGGACAAGCACAAGCCAATAGTTTAGCAAAAAAATTAGAAAAATACGAAATTAAAAAAATTTATTCTTCTCCTTTAAAAAGAGCCATTCAAACAATTTCTCCTTCTGCCAAGTTTTTTAACAAAGAAATACTGATAGATGACAATTTGATAGAGATGAATGTTGGAACTTGGGAAAATCAATTAAGAGATGAACTTAGAAAAAAATATCCAGAAACAAACAAATATATTGATGAAACTGAGTATTATACAGGAATGGAAGGGCAAGAAGATACGGCACATGTTGCAGATAGAATGTTTAAGGCAGTTACTAAAATAGCAAAAGAAAATAAAGGGAAAACAATAGTTATTGTTTCGCATTATGTAGCAATTAATGCATTTTTATGCAAAATTATGAATATTCCTTTTGAACAAACCAAATTAAAAATTGGTGGTATTAAAAATACTGGTATTACTGAAATTGAGTGTGACATAGAAAATAATATTTTCAGTGTTATTAAAATTGGTAGTATGGACTAAAGCTACTAGAATTGAAAAATACTGATAGCTAGAATATGGATTATTACTAGCTATCATTTGAAATAGAGAACTAGAGTCAAATAAGCAAAAAGGAGAAAAATCGATTATGAAAAAAGTCAAATTTGATATAAAAGGAATGACATGCAGTAGTTGTTCATCACATGTAGAAAAAGCAGTAGGCAAGCTAGAAGGCATACAAAATGTCAATGTCAATCTATTATCCAACAATATGATTGTCAATTATGATGAAACAATCTTAGACAATGAAAAAATCATACAAGCAGTTGTAAACGCTGGATATGGTGCAACCTGTGAACAACCAAAAAGAACTAAGCCAAAAGGAGAAAAGCAAGATGTTCAAACAGAAAATATTAAATCTATGAAAAAAAGGCTAATTACTTCAATATGTTTTTTAATACCACTCATGTATATCGCCATGTATCATATGTTTCAAGAATGGTTTGGCTTGCCAGTACCACAAATGATAACCAATGCATTTCATGGAGCCGAAAATGCAATCAATTTTGGATTGACACAATTTTTATTACTACTTCCTATTTTATATGTTAACAGAAATTATTTTATGGTTGGCTTCAAGAGACTGTTCAAAGGAACGCCTAATATGGACTCTTTAATTGCGATTGGTAGTGGGGCAGCAACCGTTTATGGAATTTTTGCTATCTATATGATAGGTTATGGTTTAGGGCATAATCAAATGGAATTAGTCGAAAGATATACAATGGACATCTATTTTGAATCAGCAGGAACAATCCTTACATTAATTACTTTAGGAAAGTATCTAGAAACAAAATCAAAAGGAAAGACAAGTGATGCCATTCGTAAATTAATGGATTTAGCACCAAAAACAGCAATTGTTATCAGAGAAGGAAAAGAAATAGAATTAGGCTTAGAAGAAATTGTAGTAGGAGACATCATAGTAATTCGACCAGGAGGAAGTATCCCAGTAGATGGCGTTGTAATAGAGGGAGCTTCGTCAGTAGACCAATCTAGTATAACAGGAGAAAGTATACCAGTACAAAAAGCAGAAGGCGATAATGTAGTTTCTGGGACTATCAATAAAAGTGGATTTTTTAAAATGAAAGCTACGAAAGTAGGAGATAACACAACACTTTCACAAATTATAAAATTGGTAGAAGAAGCTAGTAATTCCAAAGCACCGATAGCAAAAATTGCAGACAAAGTAAGTTCGATTTTTGTACCAACAGTTATCGTAATTGCTATTCTTACCTTGGTGACTTGGCTAATGATTGGTCAAAGCTTCGAATTTGCTTTAACAATGGGAATTGCCGTTTTGGTTATATCGTGTCCATGTGCGTTAGGTTTAGCAACACCAGTAGCCATAATGGTAGGAACAGGAAAAGGAGCTGAAAATGGTATTTTAATCAAATCAGCAGAAAGCTTAGAATTATTACATTTAGTAGACACAGTTGTATTGGATAAAACAGGAACCATTACAGAAGGAAAGCCAAAAGTTACTGATATCATAACTACGATAAGGGAACAAGAATTATTACAAATAGCAGGAAGTTTAGAGAAAAATTCAGAACATCCCTTAGCAGAAGCAATCTTACAAAGAGCAAAAGAGCAACAAATCGAATTATCAGAGGTAAAAGAATTTACGGCTGTTTCTGGTAGAGGAGTAAAAGGAAAAATAGAGGAAGTAAATTACTTTGGTGGAAATTTAGCATTTATGAAAGAAAACAGCATAGACATGAATAAAGTAACTTCACAAAGTGATAAACTATTAAAGCAAGGGAAAACTGTCTTGTATTTTGCCAATCAAAATGAGGTGATTGGTATGATAGCAGTAGCCGATACGATTAAATCTACTAGCTATCAAGCTATTCAAGAACTAAAAGAGAAAGACTTAGAGGTTGTTATGCTGACAGGAGATTATAAAATCGTGGCAGAAACAATAGGTAAGGAACTTGGAATCAATCAAGTGATTTCAGAGGTGTTACCACAGGACAAAGAAAAAGAGGTAGCTAAGTTACAAAAACAAGGTAAGAAGGTAGCTTTTGTGGGTGATGGAATTAATGATAGTCCAGCACTGGTGAAAGCAGAGGTTGGGATAGCAATTGGTTCAGGAACAGATATAGCAATTGAATCAGCTGATATTGTTTTGATGAAAGACAATTTACTAGATAGTGTGACAGCAATTGCTTTGAGTAGAGCGGTTATTAGAAATATAAAAATGAACTTGTTTTGGGCATTTTTCTACAACATAATAGGAATACCAATCGCTTCTGGAATATTTTATCCCATTTTTGGATTAAAGTTAAATCCAATGATTGGAGCATTAGCTATGAGTTTAAGTTCTGTTTGTGTTGTTACAAATGCTTTAAGACTAAGAAAATTCAAATTAAAACATAAGAAAAATAATGAAAATGATAAAAAGGAGGAACATGCCATGAATGAAATGGTAAAAACAATTTATATAGAAGGAATGCAATGTAATCATTGTAAAATGACAGTAGAAAAGGCTTTAGGTGAATTAGAGAGTGTTACTAAGGTAGAAGTGAGTTTAGAGGATAAAAAAGCAGTGATAGAATTACAAAAAGAGATAGAGGATGGCAAAATCAAAGAGATAATAGCAAATGCGGGGTTTGAAGTGACTGGAATTGAGTAGTTTTTGAAACATGTTTTGGGGATGCCCTTAGCTGTGCGAGCATTAAGCGAGCTTACAGATAAGTAATACCTTTAGGTATCAGGAAAAAATCATGATTTATTCATATATTATTTTCTTCTATGTTAATCTATATTATTTTGCAGATCGAGGTAGTTATCCCAGGAGAATTTACTTCGTAGTTGTGAGGCAAAAAATAATATAGATTAACAGTTAAAATATTTTATTAAATTTATACCATGATTTTCTCTTCCGTTCTATGCATAAGTCATCCGCAGTTCACTTTGCTTCACAAGCTTACTCATCTCCAAAATCATGATGAATAATTTACAAATATTTCTTCAAAGTCTCCACACTATCTTCTTGCATAACCACAAAATCATTCAAAATATTTTTTACATCTGAAGAAGCATTAGCATTTTCATTGATTAATCGTCTACCTTCAATAATTCCCATATTAGTACCTTTCATTAGCAATTCTGACAGTTTAGAGGTAGAATCATCTGTCATTGTTTTCATCTGTATACCATACCAAGTCATCATTTTATTCATAGCATTGGTTTCGTGAGGTTCTTTCATACTATAGTCAGAATACAAATCATTTACTCTTTGAGAAATTTTTTTATATTTACTATATTCTGTATCTAAAACTTCCTTAAAATCGTTATCAGAAACCTTTTCAGCTACATAAGAAATAGCATCCATTCCCATAGTAGCACCTTTGTTGACTTCGTCTAAAATGTTTAAATTTTGATTTTCCATAATATAACTCCCATTCTTGGTAAAAGATTACCATTTTTTTAATTACTTTATTAGTATGTACCAAAAATAGAAAAATATAACGCAGTTGAGGAATATCGAAATTTATGATAAAATACTCAAAAATTAATATTAGAAAAACTAAGAAATAAGGTGAAAAAATCAATGTCGAATCAATTTTCAAGAACTGAATTATTAATCGGAAAAGAAGGAATCGAAAAACTACAAAAAGCAAAAATAGCCATATTTGGCATAGGTGGAGTCGGTTCTTTTGTCGTAGAAGCATTAGCAAGAGCAGGAATAGGAAATTTCATATTAGTGGACAAAGATACGGTAGATGTAACCAATTTGAACAGACAAATTATTGCCACTAGAAAAACAATAGGAAAATTAAAAGTAGAAGTAGCAAAAGAGAGAATCTTAGAAATTAATCCAGATGCAGAGGTAGAAATACATCAAGAATTTTTTATGCCAGATAGCCAAGGAATCTTAGATGATACGATTCATTATATTGTAGATGCAGTGGATACAGTAACTGCTAAAATTGAATTAGTTATGAGAGCAAATCAATATAACATACCCATCATATCTTGTATGGGAACAGGGAATAAATTAGATGCAACTAAATTTGAAGTGGCTGATTTGTATCAAACGCAAGTATGTCCTTTGGCAAAAGTTATGAGAAAAGAATTAAGAGCAAGAGGAATCAAAGAGTTAAAAGTGGTATATTCAAAAGAAGAACCAATCAAATCAAAAGAACCAGAAGAACATGTGCCAGGAAGTGTATCGTTTGTCCCATCAGTGGCAGGACTAATTATAGCAGGAGAACTAATTAAAGACATAGTTACGATTTAGTTTTTATTTGATAGTTTATTTTACTTTTTATATTATAAGAAAGTTCTCCGAACTTCCTATAATATAAGCATTGTACACAAATTTACTTTGTAAAATTGGCGCACGAACAAAGACGAGGCATGAAAAGTAATCAAAGGTCAAAGTATTTTAATCATGCCTCTTTTTGTTCTATAGTAACAATTCGGAGAGATTAACAAGATTACAGTCTGTGCATGCCTAAGAGTACAAATAAAAATATAATAAACTTTAGGAAGATATTAAAATTTTATTAAGTTTTCAAGGGTTGTATTGATAATTGATTTCCTTTATGGTAGCATATTAATAGATTTAAAAATAGAAAAAAGAAAGGGAATTTATGAGCAGAAAAAACAAAGTAAAAATATTCAAAATTATTTTAACAATAGTAGTATTAGCAATATTTGTAGGATTAATTATATACTTATTTCCAGTGATGAAAAATTTGTCTACCTTGGAAGGACAAGTAGCATTTAAAGAAAAAGTAGAAAATTCAGGAATATGGGGATTAATGTTATTATTTGGACTTCAAGTAGCACAAATATTTTTAATCATAGTACCAGGAGAGCCAATCGAAATTTTAGCAGGTATGTGCTATGGTGGCATATGGGGAACTGTATTTATTATGGTATCAGCTTGTATCATATCAACTGTCATATTTTTATTGGTTAGAAGATTCGGAAAGAAATTTGTATGCGATTTTTGTGACGAGGAAAAAATAACAAAAATAGAAAACAATAAATTATTTCAAAACCCAAAGAAAATTGAAATAATATTGTTGATATTATTTTTAATACCAGGAACACCAAAGGATTTTCTAGTTTATATGGCAGGGTTACTTCCCATCAAACCAATTAGATTTATTCTAATATCAACATTTGCAAGGTTTCCATCTGTTATTACTTCAACTTTAGCAGGCGAAAATCTGGTAGTAGGAGATTGGAAAAAAGGCGTTATTTTATATATAGCAATATTGATATTAATCGCAATTATTATATTTATTTTTAATAAATTTGATAAAGATAAAATTGCAAAAAGAGCAATCAAGAGTATAAAGTAATCGAATGTAGGAGATGTAAGGGGTGAATAATATTCAAAATATGGGAAATTATTCATTCTAATTCGTGCTTTTAGGAAGGAATGAGATTAAAGATGAAAAAAATATATATTGTACTGACACACACAGGTACAGTATTATCACAAATTATAAAAAAATATACAAAAGATGAATTTTCTCATGTTTCCATTGCATTAGATTTCGAATTAAAAGAAATGTATAGTTTTGGACGATTAAATCCATATAATCCTTTTTGGGGTGGATTTGTGCATGAATTTATAGACAAGGGAACCTTTAAAAGATTTTATCTAACAAAAGCAAAAGTGTATTCCTTAGAAATAACAGATGAACAATATGAAAATATAAAAAATAAAATCAAACAGATTGAGACTGAGAAAGATAACTATACTTTTAATGCATTAGGCCTATTTGCAGTAGGGTTTCATAAAAGAATCAAAAAAGAACACTCATTTTATTGTGCTGAATTCGTAAAATATATATTGGATGAATCAAAAATAGATACAGGGCTACCAGAAATAGTAAAACCAGAGGATTTTAAAAAGATAGATAGATTGCAAGAAGTATATGGAGGACTTTTGAGAAAATATCAAGTTTTCGAAAAGGAGAGTAATAGGGAAAAATAAAATGAAAAGATATATAAAAATTTTATTAATTGCTATTTTGCTAATAGTAGCCTTCATAATCATAATGATACTAAAAGACAAAAATAAAATAGTAGTATGCATCGATGCAGGGCATGGTGGAGACGATGTAGGGGCAATACGAGATAAAAGATATGAAAAAAATGATACTTTAGAAATAGCAAAACTAGTAAAAAAGTATTTAAAAAAGCGAAACATAAAAGTAGTTATGATTCGAGATAAGGACAAAGCAGTTAGTTTAGAAGAAAGATGTAACATAGCAAATAAGAGAAATGCTGATTTTTTTGTATCCATCCATAGAAACAGTGCTAAAACAGGAAATGGCATAGAAATATGGTGCAATAGTACTAAAAGAGAAGAAGATACTGACTTCGCAAATGCCATTATAGAAAAACTACAAAATACTGACATTCAAAAAAATAGAGGTGTCAAATATGGTACCATAGATGGTGAGAATTCAGATTACTATGTTTTAAAAAATACAGATATGCCTAGCTGTTTAATCGAATTGGGCTTTATAACAGATGAAAAAGACAATCAATTATTGGATGAGCATAAAAAAGACTATGCAAAAGCAATAGCTGAGGGAATAGTAGAAAAAATTGAAAGTAGGAAAAAATAAGAGATTTTCCTACTTTTTTCATATTATAGAAAGTGTTTCACAGAAAATTGCTTTGTAATTTTGAGTTGAGCGAACTATTCCCTAAAACGCATGAGTGGTGAGTTTGCTACTATGGCGAGTTTGTGCCTGTCCCAGAGTCGCCACCTGTCGCAAAATCAGTAACAGTTATCGTAAATTGTTAAGGATTTGCTGAAATATCTTACAGATATGGTATAATTAAGATGAGGAGTGAGAAAGGATATGGAGATAAAAATAAATACGAATATATCAAGTGAATTTGAAGAAACGTCTATTACAATTAATGCACCAGAGTTGACAGAAGAGATACAAAGTTTGATTCAATATGTTTCTAATATAAATGCTGTTCCAAGTCAGATTGTGGCAAGCCAAAATAATAAGATATATTTTATTGATTTAGATAGCGTGGTATGTTTTTTTAGTAAGGATAAGTATAATTATGTGAAAACAAAGGAGGGAACCTATAAAATTAAACAGAAGTTGTATGAATTGGAGAATTTATTAAGCCAAAAGGATTTTGTAAGAATTTCTAATTCGTGTATGATTCATATTAATCAAGTTGAGTGCTTTGATACTAGTGTGCTAGGGACTGTTTTGGTAAATTTAAAGGATGGTACACAAGAGACTGTGTCAAAAAGGAGAGTGGCACAAATTATGAAATTATTGAAGGAAAGGGGCAATTTGAAATGAAAGAAATGGTGAAGAAATTATTAAAGATATTGTTAGTATTGATTACTTCAATGATTGTTGTATATTTATTGCTTACCATACCAGCTTTTTATGGTTGGTGTGAAGAAAATCAGCTTTTGGTAGATAATGATGAAATATTATCCCAAGTAGATTCCAGCAAAATTCAAGAATTGGGTAATAGAATAGGTATGTTTGAACAATTAATGAAAGAAGATCTTCAGAATATTCAGAATGGCACTTATGATGGGGAAGAAGGACTTTCATTAGCAAAATATTATGATCCTTTAGGATGTTCAGTATGGAGTTATATGAGACTGGAAATTCAGACTATAATCAATAGTTATTTTACGATATCTATTTTGTCAGGAGTGGCAATTACAATTGCGTATGTAGTGATTACGAGTAAGAAAATGAATGTGGTACTGAAATTTGCAATTGGATACTTTGGGGTTATGCTAATTGTTCCTCCAATTTATATGTATAGCTGGACCTATAGATTTTGGGATATACTTACAACATATAGTCATATGCCAAAGTACTTTTATATAGGTTATACCATGATTTTTGTGCTAATGTATGTGGTTAATTATAAAGTTGGTACGAAAATGGCGAAAGAATTAAATCAGGCTATAAAAAAAGAATATTAATTAATAATTTGAACAAAATATATAACATGAATCAATTATTTTTAATAAAAAATCCTGAATTATTTCAGGGAGAAAGATATCTAGATACAAGCAAGAACTATTTTGAAGGGTGGTATTTTAAAAATACAAATCATAAAGAAGGGATTTCATTTATTCCAGGAATCAATATAGAAGGTGAAACCCAAAAAGCATTTAATAAAATACCAAACAATACCAATCTAATTTTACATTCAGATCA
>CASDJM010000039.1 GCA_949280815.1 uncultured Clostridia bacterium
AATTTTTCCGTTAATGTTTAGAAATTTTTGGGACATTTTCAAAAGTTATTGACACCAATTCGCGAAAAAAATTACAGTCTATTATAACCTAACGTTACTGGTCAGCCTTGCTCTTTTCTTTTTAGTGAGAAAGCTTACTATATTATTTTTGAAATACCGCGTAAGCGACCAGCTAACGCATACTGCCACTGTAACAAGCAAAGATTTAACAGTGGACAGCAAAACGAGCCTTAAGCGAGTTCGATTGGAGCAACTTACAGACTAATATATTTGATTCTGGAAGTTGCAACACACAAGGTATAAAAAAATCATATAGTAAGCTTTCTCACAAGAACAACAGATAACAAGGCTGAACTGTACAACCTAACAAAAAAAGAGAATGTTTTTATAAAATCGCCTTAACATTAGGTCCATTTTATTGTTTCATTCTCTCTTCTCATTACATGCCAGTAACTGGTAACTTTTTGACAGTAGATGAACTTACTTCCTTACTTTTTTCGCCTTTTTCGATTTCTACTTTTGGTTTTTCTTCTGGATTATTATTCACTGTTACTTTATACTGCTCATGTAAATTCACTTGTAATTCAATTAGTTCTTGATACATCTCATATCCTTCTTTTGCTCTTGTTTCTCTCAAATAATATTTTCCAGGAATCAAATGATTAATTTCAATTTTTCCTTCTTTATTTGTTTTCAAATCTGAATATACTACATTTTTATTTTTATCTAATAATTCAAATTCTACATTTTCTAATTTCTTTTTTGTTTTATCATCTTGTTTTATTACAATTATTTTAGTCTCATTTTCTGGGTAACTATCACTTTTTTCTCCATTACCATCTTCATATGTCATAGCTGTTAATGCATAATCTTGTTTACTACTATTAGGAGCTTTCCCGTATAAAACTGGTTTTGTCTGAACTTGACTTTCTACAGTTAATTTGAAAGATCCTTCTTCTGTCATATTTTTAATGGGAATTAGTACTTTGAATTTTTCATTAGGAGCAAATTCATTCTTCTTTATATTTTTCATATCTGTAACCATAATTCCACCAATATTTTTTGCATTTTCTTTTGTTATCTTTATTTTGTAATTTTTTATATTAGCTCCTGCTGATACAGAAAATGTCTTTGATACATATTCTGGATTTAATTGGTCTTGTTTCCATTCATTTTCTTCTTTTTTAATTTCGATTGTACTAGATATTTTTGTCTCCTTAGAATTATTAGCATTATTAACAATCTGATGCATAGCATTCAACGTTCTTTGCCCTGCTTCTCCTATACCCTCATAATCATTTAAGTTATTTTTATGGATATAACAATAAACAGCTTGTTTCGTTGCCAAAAAGGCTTCTTCTTTATTAGCAACACCTAGTTCTTGGATTGACTTATAGGG
The DNA here is from genome assembly GCA_949280815.1 of uncultured Clostridia bacterium. Lineage (GTDB taxonomy): Bacteria > Bacillota > Clostridia > TANB77 > CAG-508 > CAG-269. The sequence continues at coordinate 1,400 of CASDJM010000039.1, forward strand.
ATATCCATTTATAATGACTCTCCACAATCCTACATCTGTAATAGCTTGTTTAACAGAAACGTTATACGTTCCTTCTTGTGCTCCGTACCTTCGTTTTATCTAAGCAATAAGCTGGATAATTAACACCATTATAGGTATATTGTACATAACCTGACTCTACTAGTATACCCTGATATTTTAATAGTTGTCCACAATCACCTGCTGAATACATATGGGCTGAATCAATATAGGGTGCTGCACATACTGAATTCATAAATCCTAAACCATTCATGAAAAAAATTGCTAGTATAATTAATAATTTTTTCATTTTGTTTTTCTTTTTTTTCAAATTATCATTCTTCCTTTCCTTTTATTATTTACTTTCAATTGCTTTTATACATCTTCTGTAATTTTCCTCATTTTCTACACAGGTAATCAATGTAATAGTATTCTCTTCTGTATCTTCTAAGCATGATAAATCAGTATCTTGTATGATATCATTCTTTTCTACTAAGTACTCTCTACTAGAACCTTTATAGTAGTATATAATTTTATCACCTTCTTTTAGCTTCTTGGCTTCTGCAAAATAATTGTTTTCGTATCCCCTATTGTGGGCTGCTAGACAGACATTGCCTATCCAATGCTGACTTTCTTCAAAATGTCCAATAAATTTGTCTAGCACTTCTTTGGTCGTTCCTTCTGCAATGTTAGCCTTTAATTTAATAGTGGGAATTTCAAGATACCATTCTTGCTCCTTTGTATCTACTTGTAATTTTGACTTAATATTTTCTATGTCTTTTTGACTGTTAGAATTTACCGTGAATCCTGTTTTTAAAACAGCACTTTGAGATTGAAAATTAAGATGAGAACTAAATATGTTTAGAATAAAAAATAGTATAGTAGAAATAATTATACTTAAAATATTTATATACCATGTACTATAAACTATCTTATCACTCTCCTTCTTTTTATTTTACTCTTTTCTTGAAAAACTAAGAAACAATTTTTTCGAAAAAATTTTGTGAACTAATTTTTTAGATTTAAAGTTAACTTTCTTGTATATAATAATACATTTTTTTCTGTTTGTAAAGCTTTTTTCATCGCAAATTTCGACATTTTATGCCTAAGCGTTACTGGTCAATCCTTATTATTTGTTGGTTCTCGTGAGAAAAGAGCAAGGCTGACCAGTCAATGCTGTCAACCTAACTTCAAAATCCTATAAGTACTAATTCTCGGAGTGCCTTACAGATATTAAAAAATTCTAATCGGATAAGAATTTCTAAATATTTTTCAGTTGTATAAGTAATAATATTTATCAAAGTTTTGAGAAAAACTGAATGTGTGGTAACATTTAGTTTTTCCCATTTTTGCCCAAATACAACTACATTATCCTTTTGGTTAACTCTGGTAGAATCCTTATCACTTACATCTTCACATCCAATTCCAAATAAAATTCTACGCCATTATCTTTATTAATTACACCATATACATTTCCATAATTCCCCATAATCGCTTTTACAAAAGACAAACCTATTCCTGTTCCTCCATTTTCTCTATTTCTGGACTCATCTATTTTATAGAATCGGTTCCAAATTCTTGCTATATTTTCTTCTTCTATATTGTCTCCTGTATTAAATACCTTAACTCTAACCTTACTTTTTTCTATATCTACTTCATTTTCTATTCGGATATATTTTTCTCCCTCAACCTCTTTAATATGTTTAACAGCATTTGTTAGATAATTACTAATTACTTGCTCTATGTAAAAATCATCTGCAAATACATTGATTTCTTCTAAAGTTTCTAATTTAATTTCAGCTTGTTTTTCATCTAGCATAACCTGTGACTTTCGGATTACTTCTTTCTCTAATTCAACAATATTAAATTCTTTATCCTCAAATTCTCTCTTGCCATATTCTAATTTCATTAACTCTAGTAATTGTTTTACTAATCGATCCATTTTATTAGTTTCATCTAAAATAACTTCTGCATAAAATTTCCTACTCTCTTCATCTGTATTCACATTTTCTAATAACCCTTCGCTATATCCTTGTATTAAAGCAATTGGTGTTTTCAACTCATGAGACACATCTGATATGAAGCTTTTTCTCATTTCATCTATTTGCGATTTTTCCTCTATGTCCTTTTCCAATTCAATATTCGTATTTCTTAATTGCTTAATCGTTTTTTCTAATTTATCAGACATTGCATTAATACTCTTACCTAAATTATTAATCTCATCGTCTGCATCTGTGATTCTATATTTATGACTAAAATCCAAGTTTGACATTCTCCTTGCAATGTCATTTAGTTCTGATATAGGATCACCGAATTTTCTAGACACATAAGATACAATGACAGCTGCAATTAGGATTGTAAACCCTGCCATTAAATATAAAAAGTTATTTGAAATCTTTACACTTTCTTGAATCGAAGTGATTGGTATTCTAATATATAATAAATAACCATTATCTAACATGGCAGATAATAAAATATAGGTAATACCATTTTTATGATCCATTATCTTTTTGATAGTAACTCCATCATTATCTTCTATTACCTCTCCAGAATTAGTATTTAATTTATTTGTCATTTCATTCATTTGACCGAATGCAGAAAAGAAATCCTTGTTTGAAGTAAACACATTTACATTCTGGTCATTTTTTATTAAAATATCAAAATTGTTGTTAATAGCTATTTTTTCTAATTGACTCTCTAAATCTCCGTTTTCTGTATTATAGTAATAATTTACTGCTTCGTATACAGATTTTAAAGCTCTGGTTTTGCTATATAAATAGAATTGACCAAAAACAAAGTTATTTACTAGTATAAGAAATAGAATAATTAATAAGATAACTAACGATAATGTCATAAAAAGTTTTACTCTTACTGATTTAAGTGCATTCTTAAACTTTTTCATCTCAATTCCTTTCTATCTTTAAAATCATGTGGTTGTGATACACAAGATGTAAAAATTATATTTTAAGTGATAGTATCAAGGTAATAGAAAATCAAGAAATTACTTAACTTCAAACTTATATCCTACACCTCTCATTGTCTTGATATATTTTCCTCTCTTACCTAACTTATGTCTAATCTTTTTGATATGACTATCAATCGTTCTCGAATCTCCATAATAATCATAATTCCATACATTATTTAATATTTTATCCCTTGATAAAGCTATATTTTCATTTTCAATCAAATAAACTAAAAGTTCATACTCTCTTAAACTAAGTTCAATCGCTTTACCGTCTACTTTTACTGTTCTACCTTCTTGATCAATTTCGATACCAGCATAATCTTTTACTTCTGTTGTATCTTTGTTAGTTCTTTTCAAAATTGCTTCTACTCTTGCTACTAATATTTTTGGACTAAATGGCTTCGAAATATATTCATCTACTCCTAATTCAAATCCAAATAATTCGTCTTGCTCTTCCCCCCTTGCTGTTAACATGATAATAGGTACTTTCGATTCTTGCCTAATTTGACGAAGTACAGACCACCCGTCTAATTTTGGCATCATAACATCTAATAAGATGAGTGTAATTTTATTTTTATTTTCTTCAAATTTTTCCAAGGCTTGTTCCCCATCTTCTGCTTCTAAAATGCTATATCCTTTTGCATTTAGAAAATCTTTTAGCAATTTTCTGATTCTTGCTTCATCATCTACTATCAAAATACAATTATTGGGCATTTTTAATTCTTCCTCCCTATCATTTCAGTTTATTATCGCTATCTATTATAAAAAAAAATTGTGTCTATTTTGTGAAATTTCTTTTGTTTTGGGCTGTTTTATGTTATATTTAATAAGTAACTAGATGATTTAGCAAAAGAAAGGAATAAAAATGAATTTTTTACCCTTACTCTATTGCCTTGCTTTTTTTTCTACATTAGCATTTCTGTTTGGTTTCTTATCATGCAATAAACGGATTAAATTCACCATTAATTTGTTTGAGTTCTGTTTCGCATTAGCAACCGCAGATTGGTGGCTAATTCTAATATGCATGGCAATTCTTGGATTAAATAAATTTTTTTCATGGATATTATCCATCGTTATTTAATTCAGTGATGGAGGCATATGCTACACAAGTGTATCATATGCCCGTTTTCTAATTTTTCATATAAACTGTTTTCGTATCATAAGCTAAACCTATATTTTCTTCCTGTAAAATTTTCATAATCTTATAATTAATATCTTCTTTTTCTGCTAAATAACTATTAAAATCCACTGAATGTGTATAACTGCTAATTAACACATTTAATCCATTATCTGTTATATTATCAAATTTAACCACAATAGAATCATCATAAATAGCATCTCTTGTTTGTAACATATCCTCCACTCTTTGTTTGAATTTTTCTAACTTTTCCAATGGTGTGTCTAATTCAATACATAAATTAGTACGATATCTTCTCTTCTCCATTTTGCTCCAATTAATGATAGAAGCATTTGCAATAATAGCATTTGGTATATTGACTAAAGAATTTTCAAAAGTTCTTACTCTTGTACTTCTAAAAGTTATATCTTCTACTGTTCCTTCAAACTTATCAACCTGAATCCAGTCACCCACTATAAAAGGTTTATCCAAAAAAACAATTAATCCAGCAAATATATTTTTCGCTGTATCTTGGGCAGCAAGTGTTAAAATAACTCCTCCAATTCCTAGTCCTGCCACTAATCCATTTAAGTTAATTCCTAGAGCTGTTATAACAATAAATCCTGCTATAATATAAATAACAACACGAATAATTTTTAAGATAAAATCAAACATAGAATCTTCTATATCTTTACTTGTCATTTCTTTTATCTTTTCATACAAAGAAGATTTAGGAGTAAAGCTTGCAGCTAGTCCTTTTGCAAATGCAATGGTGCTAATGATGATAAATGCCTTGTAGACAACAAACATAATATCATCTGTTATATTTAATGGTACTTTTAAAAATACAATTGCCAAATAAAATCCTAATATAACGAAAAATATTTTTAATGGATTATAAAAGGCACTTTCTTTTATACTTTTTGATTTTTTTTCTTTTATCTTAAACATCCTAATAATGATATATGAAAAGCTACTGCTAAAAATTCTAAAAAATAGAATAATTCCAATTGCGATTAATAAATCCACTACTTGTATTGCTGTAACATTTCCTATAAACATTGCGATTTGTTCCATTTTTAATTACACTCCTTCCAAAATAGTTTGGAAAAGAATAGTTGTATTTGCTATTTTGAGGCTGTTAAAGCTTTGCTTATTACAATCAGTATACGTTAGCTAGCGAAGTTGTATGTAACTGCGTTTTGAACCGCTTCAACAACGCAAAATAGCTATTTTTTCAAAGTCCGTTTAAGCCATGTAATCACGTAACTTCTTACTCCTACTAGGATGTCTCAACTTCCTTAAAGCCTTAGCTTCTATCTGTCTAATTCTCTCACGAGTTACCTCAAATTCACGACCTACTTCCTCTAGTGTTCTAGCCTTTCCATCTTCTAGTCCAAATCTTAACTTTAATACTTTTGCCTCCCTTGGAGTTAACGTATTCATAACATCTTCTAATTGTTCTTTCAATAAAGTATAAGCTGCAGAATCATGTGGTGCAGGACTATCATCATCTTGTATAAAATCTCCTAAATGACTATCATCTTCTTCTCCAATTGGCGTTTCTAGCGATACTGGGTCTTGTGCTATTTTTTGAATTTCCATTACCTTTTCAACTGGTATTTCCATTTCTTCTGCTATTTCCTCTGGGGTTGGTTCTCTTCCCATTTGTTGCAATAGATGTCTTGAAGTTCTAATTAATTTATTAATCGTTTCTACCATGTGTACTGGGATTCTTATCGTTCTTGCTTGGTCAGCAATCGCTCTTGTAATAGCTTGTCTAATCCACCAAGTAGCATAAGTACTAAATTTAAATCCTTTAGTGTAATCAAATTTTTCAACTGCTTTAATTAATCCCATATTTCCTTCTTGGATTAAATCTAAAAATAGCATTCCTCTACCTACATATTTTTTCGCAATACTTACTACCAATCTTAAATTAGATTCTGCTAATTGTTGTTTAGCTTCTTCATCACCATCTAAGATTTTCTTTGCTAAATCTAATTCTTGCTCAAAAGTTAAAAGTGGTATTCTTCCAATTTCTCTTAGATACATTCTAACCGGATCATCGACATTAACACTTTCATAATTGGTATCTGTTATTTCATCTAGTTTTAAATCTTCGACCTCTTTTAGGTCTTCAATATCTGGCTCTTCTTCTAATTCATCTGACAATAAATCTACACCTAATTCTTCAAAGGCATCAAAAACTTGATCAATTTGTTCTGGATTGACATCATCTAACTCAGTAGCTAAATCACCATAGGTTATTTGACCTTTTTCTTTAGCTTTCTTTAAGAGACTATTTACTTTTTCTTCTTTTAACTTATTATCTTCTTCCTTTTTTTCTGCTACTTTTTCTATTTTTCTCTCTTTAATTTCATTTTCTGAGTCTTTTTGATTCTCTAGTTTCTTTTTCGCTATTTTTCTTGCTACTTCTATTTTTTCTATTTTCGTCTCTTCTTTTTTAGTCTTTGCTTTCACTGCTTCTGTTTTTTCTTCCTTACTTTTTTCTACTTTCTTTTTTGTCCCTTTTTTTTCTACTGCTTCTTTCTTTTTAGTTTTTGACTCATTCATTACCTCTACTTTTTCTATCTCTTCTTTTTTCTTTGCCATTCTTTAATCCTTCCTTTCCCAATCGCTCAAACTCCTCTATTTAATCCTAGCTAATCGTATAATAATTTCATTTAATTCTCTCTCTAATTCCTTCTTTTGATTAGCTTCTAAATTCCCCTCTAATAATTGTAATATTTCAAATTTACGACTATTTAGTTTGTCCTTTTCATAACTTTGCATGATATCATCAATTGCTTTTTCTACATCATCAATCTCATAATCATCTGCCATAATTTCTGTAATATGATTTTGCTCTTCTTCTCCTAGCATATCTATTATGCTATTTATATTACTATTTCCTTTTTCAAATTCTTCATACAGTTTTCTGGCAATTTTTTGATTACAAATATCTTTAAAGTCTTCTATTTTTATATTTTGCTTAATTACTTGAAAAATATTAATATCTTCTGTTAATAAGATAGATATTATAGTATTCTCACGTTTTTTCACTACTTTCAAAACTTGCTTTTCTTCTGGCATTTTATGGTTTACAATAGGTTTTGCCTTTTCTAAAATCTTTTCGCTTTTATTACTACTATAAATTAATTTATTGACTTCTCCATAAATAGCTTCTTTTGATATATCATATTCTTTCGCAATTTTTTCGATATATACTTCTCTTTCTATGGTATTGTGTACTTTAGCTATTAATTTTGCAATTTCATTTAAAAATTTAATTTTATCATTAACATTATCTAAGTTCAAATTCTGCTTTAATACTTTTACTTTAAATTCAATCACAGAAAGTGCTTTTTCCACTAAATTTTTAAATCGGCTATTTCCATATTTGATAATATATTCGTCTGGATCTTTAGCTCCCTCCATTTGCAATATTCTAATATCACACCCCATATCTTGTAAAATCTCTAAAGCTCGCATTTTAGCAGTAAGACCTGCTTCATCAGAGTCAAAACTTAATATGATTTTTTCTGAGCTTTTCCTTAGTAGCCATCCTTGTTGCTGTGTTAATGCTGTCCCTAATGGTGCTACTACATTCGTAATTCCTCTTTGATGAAGTGATATTACATCCATATACCCTTCCACAATTAGAATTTGCTTGACGTCTCCTTTTTTGGCAACATTTAATCCAAATAAATTTCTTCCTTTACTATAAACAACATTTTCAGGTGAATTAATATATTTGGGTTTAGAATCGTCCAATACTCTCCCACCAAAGGCAATCACTCTTCCTCTCACATCACAAATGGGAAACATGAGCCTGTTTCTGTATCTATCTATATATTGTCCTCTATCATTTCGATTGACTAATCCTGATTCCAAAATTTCTGTTTCTTCAAATCCTTGCTTTTTTAATTCTTGATACAGTTCATCAAATTTTCCTGAAAATCCAATTCGGAAAGATTTTAAAATTTCATTGGTTAATTTTCTTTGTTTAATGTATTCTTGTGCGATTTTTGACTCTGGTTTATATAAATTTTGGTGATAATAATTTGCTGTAAATTCATTTACCTTATATACTTTAGATTTTAACAATTCTTTGCTAGCATCTCCACTATTTTCTAAAGTTGGTAATTGTATATTAGACCTTTCCGCTAAAGTTTGAATAGCTTCTACAAAGTTTATTCCTTCTATTTTAGTTAAAAAGGTAAATACATTTCCTCCTATGCCACAACCAAAACAATGAAATATTTGTTTATCTGGTGATACCGAAAAAGATGGCGATTTTTCATTATGAAATGGACATAGTCCAAAAAAATTTCTACCACTTCTTTTTAAATGCACATATTGTGATATGATATCTACGATATCATTGGTTTGCCTTACTTCGTCTATAATTTCATCACTATAACGTTGCATTTTTTCCTCACTTTCCTTCAATATATTTCAAATAAACGTACATAATTATATTATTCGACGCATTTTACATAAATCCTTCTTGATTTTTAAAAAAATGTAAATACAGATTAATAAGATTTTTCTTTTTTATTCATTTCACTAAAAAGACACAAATAAAATATAATTTCATAACAATAAAAGAATAATATAGACATATACTAAGTATAAAGAGAGGAGTTATTCTGAATGAAACAAAAAAAACAAAAAGTAGGAGATTTAATAAAAGTAGAAAATTTTATAGATTATAATCAATCTTTAAAAGTAGAGGATAAAACTTTCGAAAAATTAATGTTTATTTATTCCATAGCAATTAGAGAATTAGAAACAAAAATAGGAATTTTAAAAGATGAATTTAAAATTTTTTATGATTATGATTTAATAGATCATATAGATACAAGAATAAAAAGTTCTGAAAGCATTATTCATAAAATGAATAAAAGAGAGATACCACTCACTTACAAAAATATGATTGAAAACATTAATGATATTGCAGGTATTAGAGTTGTATGTCCTTTTAAAAAAAATATATTTATGATTAAAGATTCAATAAGAAAACTCCCTAGCATTAATATCCTAAAAGAAAAAGATTATATTACCTATCCCAAAAAAAGTGGTTATTCTAGTTATCACTTAATTGTAGAGATACCAATTAGTCTATCAAAACAGAATATTTATGTAAAAGCAGAAATTCAAATCAGGACAATTGCTATGGACTTTTGGGCTAATTTAGAACACAAAATGAAGTATAAGTCAAAAGAAAAAATAGATAAAAAAGAAGCTAGAGAATGGATTAATTGTGCTAAATTAATCCATAAATTAGATAATGAAATGACACTTTTAAATTAAGTCTTAAAGGTAATTATGTGTAATAAGCAAAGCTTTAACAGTAATCAGCAAAACGATTGAAAGCAAATACGATTAGAGCAACCTACACAATTTTTCAATCAGTAGGTTGCTCCATACAAACCCTAATATTGTCTTCCCCATACTACCATTGTATCTGCTTTTTTACCACAGCATACACAAGTATCTGACAAATGCTCTTGTTCAAATGGAATACATCTTGATGGTGCACCAGTTACTTCTTTCACCTTATCTTCACATTCTTGCGAACCACACCACATCGTTTTTACATATCCTTGATTTTCATCTAAATTCTTCGCTAATTCTTCCATATTTAAGGCTATTGTTGTTTTTTCTTTCATTCTCTTTTGGCAAGTATCGTACATAGATTTTTGTATATCTTTCATTAATTCTTTTATTTTTTCTTCTAATTCTTCCACTTTTACTGGCATTTTTTCTAAAGTATCACGTCTTGTTACAATAACTTCTCCTTTTTCTATCTCTTTTGGACCCATTTCAATTCTAACTGGTACTCCTTTCATTTCCCAGTCATTGAATTTGTATCCTACCGTATAATTGTCTCTACTGTCTAATTCAACTCTGAATCTATTAGCTAATATTTCTTTTATTTTTTCAGCTTCTTCTAGTACATTTTCTTTTTGCTGTGCAATTGGTACAATGACTGCTTGAATTGGTGCTACATATGGTGGCAATTTCAATCCTCTGTTATCTCCATGTGCCATAATAACAGCCCCAATTAATCTCGTACTAATTCCCCAAGAAGTTTGATAAGCATATTCTTGTTCTCCTTCTCTATTTTGAAATTTTACATCAAATGGTTTGGTAAAATTCTGCCCAAAATAGTGTGAGGTTCCACCTTGTAGTGCTCTTCCATCATGCATCAAAGTTTCTACTGTATAGGTTGATTCTGCTCCTGCAAATTGCTCCTTCTTTGTTTTTTGTCCCTTTAAAACAGGAATTGCTAACAAATTCTCAATCACATCAGCATACACTTCTAACATATTAAAGGTTAATTTCTTAGCTTCTTCTGCTGTCTCATGAATGGTATGTCCTTCTTGCCATAGAAATTCTCTTGAACGTAAAAATGGTCTAGTTTCTTTTTCCCATCTTAAAACATTACACCATTGATTATACAAAAATGGTAAATCCCTCCAAGAACTCAACCATTTGGAATACATAGTTGAAAAGATTGTTTCAGAAGTTGGTCTAACACACATTCTTTCTTCTAATTCTTCTCCTCCTCCCATAGTAACCCATGCTACTTCTGGTGCAAATCCTTCTACATGTTCTTTTTCTTTATTCAATAAATTCTCTGGAATTAAAACTGGCATAGATATATTTTTTATTCCATATTCTTTAAATCTTCGATCTGTATATTCTTGTATTTTTTCCCAAATCGCATATCCATATGGTCGGATGGATATAAATCCTTTTGCTTCTGTATAATCAGCTAATTCTGTCTTTAATACGATGTCTGTATACCATTGTGCAAAATCTTCATCAATATTTGTAATATCTTTCACAAATTCTTTTTTATTACTCATTTTCATTTCCTCCAAATTTACTTATTTCTTTCTTTTGCTTTTCCCTTTCGGGCATTGGAGCCTCTGGTTTCCCCTTTTTCTCCTTAACTGATTCTTCTTCCCTTTCTTCCTGTTCTACTAATTCATCAATTACAATTTGTTGATTTTCATCCATTCTATACTTTGGTAATTCAGGTAATTCTTCTAAAGAACTATATCCAAACATTCTTAAGAAGTCTTCTGTTGTTCGATAAGACATTGGCTTTCCTGGTAAATCAATCTTTCCAGCTTCTTCAATTAATCCATATTCCATTAATTTATAAACACAAGCATCTGCAGAAACTCCACGAATTGCTTCTATTTCAGGTCTGGTTATCTTAGGATTGTACGCAACAATAGCTAAGGTCTCTAATGCTGCATTTGATAGATTTGGTTTATTTCTTTTATCTACTACTGGAAGAATAAAATCATATAATTCCTTTTTCGTACATAATTGATAGGATTCATTAATTTTTATAATTTCAATTCCTCTTGTTTCCTGTTTATAATCTTCTTGCATACTAGCTATGATATTTTCTATATCTTCTTCTGAAATCTCTAAACTCAATACTAATTCTTTTTGCGTTACTGGTCTTCCAGCAGCAAATAAGATAGCCTCTATCATCGATTTTAATTGATTAATTTCCATCTTTTCCTCTTTCTTTTTACATTGTACCTATTTAATTATATTAATATATCAAAATAATTATCAACTGTTTTAACATGTATATTATGCCATTAAAAGGCTATTTTGTCAATATTTTTCGAATTTTCTTGCACTTTTAAATTGAATATGATAATATAATTTTAATAAAATTTGGAGGTATCTTTTATGGAGGAAAAAAAGAATTTAGAAGTAGTTTCTGGTGATGGCTCAGATTTAAATATTTCACCAGTATATGAACATTTAAATGTTGCTAAACCAAAAACGACTAAAGAAAAGCCTACTTGTATTGTAATTCCAAAAGAAGCTAATAAAGACTCAACAAATAGAAAAGATGATAAAGACGATGACAAAGAAGAAAATCGAAAAAAGGAAGAAATTTAAATTCTTCCTTTTCCTGATTATTTCCTTAAAATATTTAACATAATTTTAAAATCTTATTCTTCTACCTTTTCAAATAAGTCCTTACTAACTCCACACAAAGGACAAGTCCAATCCTCTGGTAGCTCTTCGAACTTCACTCCTTCTGTTTCTTCATCATAAATATATCCACATACTGTACATTTATATTTCATGTTATTCACCTCCTAAAATATTTTCGGCTAATTTTTCCATCTGATTTACTGTATTCTGTTTCATCGTTGATTGAATGGTAACAGATGGTTCTATGATAGTAACATCTTTCATTTCTTGTAAAATATTTTTCATTGTTTTAGCTGCTGATGGAGCCCAAGATCCATTCTCTATGATACCAATTTTTCTATTTTGATAATTTCTTTCTTTCAATTTGTGTAAGAATTGATCCATTGGCACAAACACTCCAGCATTGTAGCTAGAAGCCGCTAAAATGATTTTATCATAGCGAAAAGCATCTTCTATCGCTTCTGACATATCTTCTCTTGCTAAGTCTGTTAAAACTACTTTTTTAGCACCTTTTTCTTCTAAAATTTCTTTTAGTTTTTTTGTTGCTTCTAACGTATTACCATGAATCGAAGCGCAAGCAATCAATACGCCATCATCTTCTGGTCGATAACTACTCCATATATCATATTTTTCAATATAATGTTCTAAATTTTGTTTTAATATTGGACCATGCAAAGGACAAATCATTTTTATGTCTAAAATCGAAGCTTTTTTCAGCAAAGCTTGCACTTGTGCACCATATTTTCCAACAATTCCAAAATAATATCTACGAGCTTCACAATCCCAATCTTCGTCGGTATCTAATGTTCCAAATTTTCCAAATCCATCTGCTGTAAATAATACTTTTTCTGTTTGTTCATAAGTTACCATGACTTCTGGCCAATGTACCATTGGTGCCATAAAGAATTGTAAAGTATGTTTTCCAATATTGACTGTATCTCCTTCTTTTACCACTATTTTTTTGTCTGTTAAATCAATATCAAAGAAATTAGGTAACATATTGAATGTGATTGCATTTCCTATAATCTTCATATCTGGATATTTTTTTACTAATAATCCTATATTATAAGCATGATCTGGCTCTAAATGAGAAACTATCAAATAGTCTACTGTTTCTTCTCCTAATACTTTTTCTAAATTTTCTAGCCAAGTATTCGTAACTTTTCTATCAACTGTATCTAATACTACATTTTTTTCATCTTTTATGAAATAGGAATTATATGCCATTCCGTTTGGTACTTCATATTGTGATTCAAATAATCGAATGTCTTTATCATCTGCTCCTATATATAAGATTGAATCTGTTATGGTTGTATCCTTCATTTATAATCCCCTTTCTTGCTATAAATTATGCCTAAATTTTTCCTATAATATTCTTAATTTAGTTAAAAAACCATTATATGTTGTTACTAAACTATTAGAATTAAATAAAATCTGACCACCTTGTACTTTCCATTGATTCTTATTTTCAATTAAGAAATCAATTACTTCCTCTTCAATGTTTAACATAGATTGTACTTTTTCAATAGATGTTTCTAATTCTTGCTTTTCTTTGTCAGAAATTTCAATGTCTTCTTTAAGTAATTGTTTATACAACTCAGTGCTATATGCATCTTTTGTTTCTGCTTCTATGTATGAATTGATTTTACCCTCTTCTAAATAAGATAACATTTTTGTTTTTCCATCTTCTAATTTTTGTTTGGTTTCACTTAAGTACTTTTTAGTTTCTGTAAATTCAGGACCATCTTGTTCATAGTTATCAGCTGTTAATAGCTGTGCTAGCTTTTCGTCTCCTAATACCATTCTAATTTCATAGGCTGTATTGAATAACTCAGATGCATAAGTTTTAGCTGCTTTTTCAACATTTGCATATTTACCACTTGATACAATCGTGCCAGTCTTTTCATTTAATGCATCCATATCAAACTCTCCTGATTTTGTTAATTCTTCTATTTGTGAAAATTCCTCCATTATTTTAGCTTTTTGTACTCTATCGTTGATGAAGAAATAACCTCCTGCTATAGCAATGATTAAAATAATAACTCCTGCAATAATTCCAATTTTTAGACCTTTTTTCATAATAAAAATCCCCTTTCTTTTTTATATTTTCTATTATATCAGAAAAATAAAAATTGTAAAGTCTTAAAACGAATTTTCAAAAACGACTTTCTTTTCCATTATTTTTTTATCGCAAATTTTGACTTAGTTCTTCAATCTATCTTATTAATTTTTAATCAATTATAAAGTCTGTCATGACCCTTCATTCAATTCGACCAATTTCTCTTGACATCAATTATTTTTAGGAATATACTAAAGCCATAAAAACAAAATAAGAAAAGGAGGCTATCAAACATGGATAACTTAATTGAAATTAGATGGCATGGTAGAGGTGGCCAAGGTGCCAAAACTGCATCATTATTATTAGCAGATGCCGCTTTCAACACAGGTAAATATATTCAAGGTTTTCCAGAATATGGACCAGAAAGAATGGGGGCTCCTATTACAGCTTATAACCGTATTAGTAGTAATCCTATCACCATTCACAGTAACATTTATGAACCTGATTATGTTGTAGTTGTTGATGATACTCTTCTAGAATGTGTTGATGTAACAGCAGGTCTAAAAGAAAGTGGAGCAATTGTTATTAATACCACAAAATCAGTAGATTATCTAAAAACTGCATTAAAAGGTTACAAAGGCAGTATCTATACCATAGATGCTAGAAAAATATCAGAAGAAGCTTTAGGAAAATATTTCCCTAATACACCTATGCTTGCAGCAATTGTTAAAGTGAGTGGTATTATGACAGATGAAGCTTTACTAGAAGATATGAAGGAGTCTTTTCAACATAAATTCGCAAAAAAGCCTGAAGTAATTGATGGTAATATGAAAGCTTTAGAATTAGCATTGAAGGAGGTAAAAAAGATATGACAGAAATTAATAACAACACCCCTATGGAAAAGCTAACTCCTGGTGGTGATATTTATACTGCTGGAAACGCAAGAGAATTTAAGACTGGCGATTGGAGAAGTATACGTCCTGTATTCTTAAGTGATAAATGTAAACAATGTGGACTTTGTTTTCCTGTTTGCCCAGAAGATGCTATTCCGGTCAATAAAGATATGTTAAGAGAAGATTTTAATTATGATTATTGTAAAGGATGTGGCGTATGTTCCAAAGTATGCCCATTTGGTGCAATTGAAATGAAGGAAGAATGAAAAATTTGAAAAAGAATAACCATCTTGCTTCGTTAAACTTAGTTGACCTAGCAATATAACTATTCTTTTCCAAAAATAGAAATATCTCAAGAAAGGAATGATAATAAAAATGAGTATAAGAGAAAGATTAAGCGGTAATGAAGCAACAGCTACAGCCATGAAACAAATTAATCCAGACGTTGTAGCAGCCTTCCCTATTACCCCTTCTACTGAAATACCTCAATATTTTTCTACATTTGTAGCAAATGGAACTGTTGATACAGAATTCGTTGCTGTTGAAAGCGAACACAGTGCTATGTCTGCTTGTATTGGAGCAGAAGCAGCGGGAAGTAGGGCTATGACAGCCACTTCTGCTAATGGTTTATCCCTAATGTGGGAAATGATATACATTGCCTCTAGTTTACGATTACCAATCGTTTTATCTTTAGTAAACAGAGCTGTATCTGGTCCATTAAATATTCACTGTGACCATTCAGACGCTATGGGAGTACGTGATAGTGGCTGGATTATGCTATTTTCAGAAAACAATCAAGAAGCCTATGACAATACCCTAATGGCTCACAGAATTGCAGAACATAAAGATGTCATGTTACCTTTAATGGTATGTCAAGATGGTTTTATTACCTCTCATGCCATCGAAAATATTGAATTAGTAGAAGATGACAAAGTAAAAGAATTTGTAGGAGAATATAAACCAGAACATTACTTATTAAATAAGGAAGAACCAATTGCAGTTGGTCCCTTAGATTTACAAGCTTATTTATTTGAACATAAAACACAGCAAGCAATTGCTATGAAAAATGCAAAACAAGTCATTTTAGATGTATCCAAAGATTTTGAAAAAATGACAGGTAGAAACTATGGTTTGTTTGAAGAATATCAATTGGAAGATGCTGAAATCGCTATTGTTTGTATGAATTCGACTGCTGGAACTACTAAATTTGTAATTGACAATTTAAGAAAAAAAGGAATTAAAGCTGGACTTCTAAAAATCCGTGTATTTAGACCATTCCCAGTAGACGAAGTAGCAAAATCTTTATCTCATGTAAAAGCAATCGCAATTTTAGACAGAGCAGATTCCTTAAATGCTGCTGGTGGTGCTTTATTTGAAGATGTGACTTCTGCTATGTATGTAAATAATATCCATGTATCAGCTGTTAACTATATTTATGGTATTGGTGGTAGAGACACGAAAGCAGATGATATTGAATCTGTTTATACAGATTTATTAGAAATTGTAAAAACAAATAAAATCGACAATCCTTATCGTTATTTAGGATTAAGAAAGGAAGGTGACAAATAATGGCTTATAATGTAAAAGATGTAGTAGCTAATAAACCTTCAAGATTTACAGCAGGGCATAGAATGTGTGCTGGATGTGGAGCTCCTCCAGTAGCAAGACATATTATGAGAGCTTTAAAACCAGAAGATTATGCTGTTGTAGCAGGTGCCACTGGATGTATGGAAGTTTCCACTTTTATCTATCCTTATACAGCATGGACAGATTCTTTTATTCATACAGCTTTTGAATGTGCTGGTGCTACCCTAGCAGGAGCAGAAGCAGCTTATCAATCTATGAAAAAGCAAGGAAAATTGCCAGAAGGAGATACTAAATTTATCGCTTTTGGTGGAGATGGTGGAACCTATGATATTGGATTACAAAGTTTATCAGGAGCTATGGAACGTGGTCATGACATGGTTTACGTATGTTACGACAATGGTGCTTATATGAACACAGGTATCCAACGTTCTTCTGCTACCCCAAAATTTGCAGACACCACAACCTCTCCTGCTGGAAAAGTGATACCAGGAAAAATGCAATGGAGAAAAGACTTAGCCAAAATTATGGTAGGACATCATCTTCCTTATGTTGCACAAACCCTTGGCTATATGAACTTCAAAGATTTATATGAAAAAGCTGAAAAGGCTATTTACACAGAAGGACCTGCTTTCTTAAATGTCATGGCTCCATGTCCTAGAGGATGGGGTTATCCAACAGATCAATTAATGCAAATCAACAAACTAGCTGTTGAAACTTGTTACTGGCCTTTATATGAAGTAATCGATGGAAAATATAAAATCAATTACAAACCAGCCAAAAAATTACCAATTGAAGAATTCCTAAAACCACAAAAAAGATTTAAACATATGTTTAAACCTGATAATGAGTGGATGATAGAAAAATTTCAAAAGGAAGTTGATAGCAGATGGCAAGAACTTTTAGATTTAGAAGAAATTACTAACAGAGATTAAAAATTTTCTTAGCTGTTTGAAGAAAGTAGATTATAGAAAAGTTATGTCTTTAGATTATCCTTAAAATCTTACTTATAAACAATTTACATTATAATTTTAAAATTTCTATAAAGCATTAATCATGAGATTGGGGCATATACCTTCAATCTCTCTTTTATTATTCCTATTATAAAAAACGTGAAAATTCTATTAACTTTTCACGTTTTTTATAATTACTAGCGAAATTTTTTGTTCTCAATATCTCTTGTATCAAGTCTTTTAATTATTCTGTTCAGATATCAGCTTTATTTTATTGTATAGGTTCCATCTGAGTTTTTCTCCAATTGGACACTAGAATTTAGACAAACTATTGGACGAAAGCCACGACGGTTGCTATTATAATTGCCACAACTAATATTGCCGCTTTGCTTCGAATAAAATATTGTTTCCTAATTCGTTTGCAGCAGGAGATGCAAGCCAACTAGTATAGCCTCTTTCTGTACTATTTATTATATATAAACTATCATCGAATAATAGAACGTCTTCAGAGAAGTATTCCTTCCAAGTAAATCCTCCATCTATACTCATTTCATAACCAATGTCATTAATTGCTCGTGCTTGATAATTTGTACCATATTTTTGATTATACGATTTGAATAACAATTCTATGCTTGATCCCCCAATAGCATATTCTGCTTTCTCACCTGCAAATACACTCCATACATTTGTATCTAACATATAGGCAACTGCTTTCATATTTCCATTAGTGCTTGTATATCCTTTTGTAAAATAATCGTTATTTAAGTTTTTTAGTTTTGCATTTGTTATATCACTTGAACCCATATAATCTGACATTATTGTCCCAAAACCAAATTTATAACCTGTATCTTCCTTCTGTAAAGGACTTCCCCCTCTTCCTTTTGGTACATATTCATAACTTATATAATTATCTGCAATCAAGTATATATTATTTGTATCTGCATAAAATATCTTCCAGTTCTTT
>CASDJM010000040.1 GCA_949280815.1 uncultured Clostridia bacterium
TACTTGAATCACTTTTTTTCTATATTTTTTGTTTCACATCAATTGTAACACTACAGATTTGGAAAAAAATAGTAAAAACTATTTCAAAAAAGCTATTTTTACATTATAATCTTTTTAGAGGTAAAAGATTATGAAAAATAATAAAAAGAATTTTAAACAGATTATCTATACAATAATTATAACATTGATGCTAATAAGTTTAGTATATGTAGCAACAAGGAATAATAATTATATTGGAGAATTACCTACAGAAGATATTATAAAAAGTGAGGAACTTCAAATATATTTTTTTAATGTAGGTCAAGCTGATTGTATTTTAGTAAGAAGTGATGGTAAAAATATGCTTATTGATGCAGGAGATAATGAAGATGGTCCATTATTAGTAAAATACATAAAGAGATTAGGAATAAGAAAAATAGATTATTTGATAGGAACACATGCTCATGAGGACCATATAGGAGGCATGGACAATATCATAAGAGAATTTGATATAGGAGAAATTTATATTCCTTATACAACCAATAAGTCAAAAAGAAAATTCTATGAAGATGTAATTAATGAAGTAAAGCAAAAGGAATTATCAATTAATTATAAAAAAGCAGGAGATAAGTTTGAATTAGGAGAGGCAAAATGTGAAATTAAAAGTATAGATAATTCAGATCCAACGAGTTCTAGCAAAATAAATTCAACTTCAATTGTCATACAAATGGAAGCAAATAACAATAAATACTTATTTATGGGAGACGCTGAAGATGATGTAGAAACCAATAGTAAAATTATATGGGAAGATATAGATGTTTTAAAAGTTGGTCATCATGGTTCAGATACAAGTAGTACAGAACAATTTATAAATAAAGTGTTACCAGAAATGGCAGTAATATCTGTTAATAGTAATACAAATTCATATGGACATCCATCTGAAACAGTAATAAAAAGATTACAAGATAAAGAATGTGAAATTTATAGGACAGATATGAATGGTACAATATTATTAATAAATGAAAATGGAACTAATAAAGTACAAATACTTGATACAAAAGTAAATGCAGGAAAATAGAAAAAAGGGAAAAAAACGGGAATTGAACTTTATAGAACGGCATAATATAATCGTATTATCAAAAAATGTAAAACAATCAAGTCAGTCGAAGCTAGCCGACTGGCTTTTTCTGTTGCCTTTTTTGAAATTTAAATCATTCAAGGAGGAGAATTTTTATGTTATATGAAGTCGATTTTGATAATACGAAGAACATCAAATTAAATGAAAATGTTTTTAATTGCAGTATTAAAATAGCAATACTAAATAAAACATTTAATGCAGGACTAATTAAAGAAAAGAGATATTTAGAATTAAAACAAAGCATTTTACAAGAATATAATTTAACTCATATAGGTATTTGAAAATTTAATATTTTGATGTATAATAAGCACATAAAGATTCTCTAAACTTGAGAAAGAGAGGTTAAATTTGAAAGTACAAGTTATAGAGAAGAAAAAAGGTCGAATTAATAGAACAACAGGAGAAGAAATAAAAGGAAATTTAAGAGTATGTGCCTATGCAAGGGTAAGTACAGAAAAAGAAGAACAAATAAATAGTTATAATTCTCAATTAAAGTATTATGAAGAAAAAATAAAAGCAAATAGTAATTGGAAATATATTGGCATATATGCAGAAGCACAGTACCTCTACCTACGAACTTTTTTAAACTTGTAAAACTATTGAAAAATCAACAAAAAGTCAAATAGGGATAATTACAAAAAACACATAATTATTCTTTTTAGGATTCATAAAACGGAAAATTAACTAAAAACATTTTAAATTAAGATATTAATACAAAGTAAACTAGAACAAAAACAAAAAATAAAAAGAAGGTAATAATATGAAACAAAATATCGTAATGATTGAACCAGAAATTCCACAGAACACAGGCAATATAGCGAGAACCTGTGCCATAACTGGAGCAAAATTACATTTAGTACATCCATTAGGTTTTAAGATAGATGAAAAATCATTAAAAAGAGCTGGATTAGATTATTGGGATAAAATAGAAATTGAAGAACACAATTCATTGGAGGAATTTTTAAAAAAATATCCACCAGAAAAGAATAATATGTTTTTTGCTACAACAAAAGGAAAGACTAAATATACGGACATAGATTATTCGAAAATGGAAGAAGTTTTTATTTTGTATGGAAAAGAAACAAAAGGATTACCAGAGTGGCTTTTAGAAAAATACTTAAATACAAAAACAATAAGAATACCAATGCTACCAACATTAAGGTCATTAAACTTATCAAATTCAGTTGCTATAATTACTTATGAAATATTGCGACAACATAATTTTGAAGATTTACAAGAAATAAGTTCTTATTTTGACAAATAAAAGATTTTAAATAATAGGATAATTGCTAAAAGTGATTATTCTTTTTTTGTTAGGAGGTGAGAAATATAAAATCAAAAGCAAGAGTGGAATTAATTAAATTAAATGGAGAAACACAAAAAGTAATATTAAATATTATTAAAGATGGGTTAATTTACTTATTAAATAGAATGGATAAAGTAGAAAATCATAATGTAATTAAACATTTAACCTTACTTTATTTTAATATATCTGGAGAAAATGAAAAAGAAATTATTGAGTTTGAAAATTTATCTGTTAGAGAACAAGGTATATTTTATCATATTATGATAGAGGGGATAACAGATGTTATTATAGTAAATCAATATTTAACTATGATATATTTAACAAGAGAAGATAAAGATAAAATAATAGAAGAGATTATAAAGTTTATTTCTAATATTACAGGTTTTAGTGAATTTAAAGTAAATAGAAAAATTAAATTAAATATAAAAAAGGAGCGAAAAAATGCAAGATTATGATTTAAGTGTAATAATATATAATTTAAAAAATGATAAGTCAACAGAGTTACGTTTACCAGTTACAGAACAAGCTTTAAAAGAATATTTGCAGTTAGATGGTTTTTATGATAAAAATTTATATATTTCTTCTTGTGGAAGAGGTGCTGGTCAAGATGTGAGAAAATTAATAGATGCTAAAATTAGCCAAAAAGCAATTGATATAAAATTATTAAATCAAATAGGAGAAATTGTTAAAAAATCTGATGTTGATAGGCTTTGTGCATTAAATGGTTTAATTGAAATTTCAAAAGTAAAAACACCACAGGATATTGTGAAAATAGATAAAACATTAGATAATTATAAAATGATTTTCTATGGTAATGAACAAAGAAAGGAAAGATTAGGATATCATTTGTATAATCATTTTAAAAGTAAAGTACCAGTATATAAAAGAAGTGTAGAATATATAGAGAATATAGTTGATGACTTTCATAAATATAGTAAAGGATCTTTTACTAAATATGGATATCTAGTAAAAAATTATGACAAGATAAAAGCTAGATGTACTGATAAAGGTTTGAAATTCATTGAGGAAAAACAAATGTATGAAGAATAAAATGTTTATTATTAATAGGGGAGGAAAAATGAAAGATAAAGTTTATTATTTAACAAGCGAAAGTGTTACACAAGGGCATCCAGATAAAATTTGCGATTTTATAGCAGATAGTATCTTGGATGCTTTTTTGAAAGAAGATAAATATTCAAGAGTTGCTATTGAAGTAATGGCATCTAATAATAAAATATATATAACAGGGCAAATTACAAGTAATGCAAAAAATATTAATATAGAAAAATTAGTTAGAAATAAAATAAAAGAAATAGGCTATGATGATATTAATATAGGATTAGATTACAATACTTGTGAAATTATAATTGATATAATAAAGCAAAGTAAAGATATTGGAGCAAAAGTTGATAATGGAGGTGCTGGTGATCAAGGCGTAATGTTTGGATATGCTTGTAATGAAACAGAACAGTATATGCCTTATGGAATAATGTTATCACACAAATTAGTTGAAAGATTAGATGTATTAAGAAAAAAAGAGTTTTTACCATATTTGAGACCAGATGGAAAATCACAAGTAACAATGAAATATAAAAATAACAAAGTGGATAAAATTGATACAATTATTATATCGGCACAACATAATTCAAAAGTTGATTTGTCCGAATTAAGGGCAGATATTTTAAAATATGTAATATTGCCAAGTATTGACATGAATTTATTTAATGAAAATACAAAAGTAATTATAAATACTGTGGGAAAATTTGAAATAGGGGGAACAATAGGAGATACAGGATTAACAGGAAGAAAAATAATTGTTGATTCATACGGTGGATATGCTAGACATGGAGGAGGTGCTTTTTCTGGAAAAGATGCAACGAAAGTTGATAGGTCAGCATCTTATATGTTAAGATATATTGCAAAAAACATTGTAGCAAATGGTCTAGCAGATAAATGCGAATTACAAGTATCTTATGAAATAGGAATTGAAGAGCCTATTTCTTTTTTTATAGAAACATTTGGAACAGAAAAAATACCAAAATATAAAATATATGAAATAGTAAAAAACAAATTTGATTTAAGACCAAATGAAATAATTAAAAGTTTAGATTTAAGAAAGCCTATTTTTTCAAATACGAGTAATTATGGGCATTTTGGAAGAGAGGGATTTAACTGGGAACAAATAATTCAAATATAAAAAGAAAGTCTAAATATAGTAAAAATGAAATAATCAAATTACTAAAGATAGGTAGAAAAAAAGACATATTTATATCAATAAAAAATAAAAGCAATAATGATTATGGAGTGGCACATTTAACACCATTAGGAACGGTAGCAATTTATGAAGGTGATGTTAGTGGCAAAGATGACAAAATATGTTCGATTAACTATTTTGTAAAAAATTATAGTATAGAGAATGATAGCATTAATTTTAAAGAATTATTAGATAGTGAAGAAATTGAATAATTGAAAGGAAATGGTGATAAAAATGTTTTTATTGGGATTTTTTATAGGAAGCATGGTAGGAGGAACAATTGCAATAATATTGCATTGTTGTTTAATTATAGGAAAAGAAAGATAAGGAGGTAATTATTAATATATGGCTGGTAGAGAGGACTATTACGAAAGATTAGAATATAAAAAAGAATTATATAATAAGAGAATGGAACAATCAGAAGAAAGGTCAAAAGAATATAGCAAAGCAAGTACCAAAATAACAGATAATATTCCAATGGGACAACCTATTTTAGTAGATCATTATAGTGGAAGAAAGCATCAAAACGATTTAAAAAGAGCCAATAATTATATAAAAAAATCTATTGAAGAAGATAAAAAAACAGAATATTATCAAGATAAAATTGACAATATTGAAAAAGCAGAAAATGGAGATATTATTTATGATGATGACCCATTAGTTTTAGAAAAATTAAATGCAAAATTAAATAAATTAGAAGAAGAAAGAAAGGAAATAAAAGCAAGACCCCATGCACCTTATGAATTAGTAAATATAGGAACAACCATAAGAGGAATTAAAGAAAGAATAGAAAATATTAAATTTTTAGAACAATATAGCGAAGAAGTAAAAGATTACAAAAGATTCACAACAGTAGTAAATAAAGATAAAAATAGAGTTCAAGTAAAATTTAAAGACAGAGTAGCAAAAGACATTTATAAATATATGAGAAGTCAAGGTTTTGTATATTCAAGAATGGAATGTGCTTTTCAAAGAAAATTCAACAAACAAGGAATTACTAAATTGCATTGGGTTGCAGAAGATTTAAAAGATAGAAAAGTTTTATTGGAAAAAGAAGAGGGAAACGAGATGTAAGATAAAGATTATTTAAAAATATAATCAAGAAGGAGGTTATTATGCTAGAATTCAAATTACTGGTATTTAACAATATTGATGAAGATATAAAAAATGGAATTAATATAATAATTCCAATGACAATTGAAGATTCAACAAATGAATTTTTTAAATTAGATTTAGCGTATGAGATGTTAAATGAAGAAGATACAAGAATAGAAAAAATGGAAGTATTGTATAATGATAAAACAGTAGTAAAAATAGGAAAGGAATTTCAAAATATTATAGAAAAGACAAAAGAGCAAGGAAAATATACATCTTATCATAAAATGGAAAGTTTATATAATGAACTTTATGATAAATCTAAAAAAGAAATTATTAGAATAGGAAAGTTGCTAAAAAAAAATAGATTAAAAGTAAATAATATAGATGATGCAATTAAATATATCAATCAATTTTCGAAAAATCAACAAAAAGAAAATGAGATAGGGCTTTAAAAAATAGGTTAATTTATCAAAAATAGGTAAAATAAGGTGACTCTATTATGACTCTAATAAAATATATATGAACCCGTTAAAAACTTCGTTTTTAAGCCGTTTGAGAACGATACGAGAGTCGTTCTCTTCCTGCAAAAATTGTAAGACAATTTTTGTCTTGTGGAGGTGAGACCATAGAAGTAAAAGAAAAAGAAGAAACAAAGAAGTGTGTTGTCAGAATGAAAGCAAGTAAAAAGGAAATAATAAAAAAATTAGCAGTTAGAAGAAAGATGTCAGAGAGTGCATTAATAAATGAGTTTATTGATAATGGATTAAAAGTGCAGGCATACGATGACAATATCGATAAAATAATTAGTCAAATAATAAAAGCTATTAACGAGCAGTTAGAGGTTTTTTTAAGAAGTGAAAGAAAGTTAATAGTAAAGAATACTAGAGCAAGTGCTATAAATACTTATATTTGTGCTGGATTATATGAAAGATTATTGCCAAATTTTAGACAAAAAGATTTTAAAGAATTACTAGAAACAAGTAAAAAGCAGACAAGTATGTATATAAAAAAAGAAGTTGAAAAAGGAACAAAAGAAAAAGACATAATTGATTATTATAGATGGGGAGATTTATATTGAGTAGAATATTTTTTAAATTAGAAACATTTTCTCCTAATTTAAGAAGTACATATTTTAAACATTCAACATTTGCAAGATATATTGCTACAAGTCAATATGTAATACCAAATCAAAATACTACACATGGACTATTCGGCAAAGTAGATGAAATAGAAAATATAGACAATAACGAGAGCATTATTCCAGTTGAAAAGCATATAAAAAAATTAGCAGAAAATAAAAGAATTATACATAGAGGTCTAATATCAATGAGAGAATGGGATGCTCAAAGATTAGGCTATTTAGAACAAGAAAAATGGAAAGATATTTTTATAAAGAAAATAAATGATTTTGCTAAAATGTTGAACATTCCAGTTAATAGAGTACAGTATGTTGCAAGTGTGCATATTGAAAAAGGGCATCCACATTGCCAATTCATGATGTGGGATTCAAAAGAAGAGGTTAGAAAAGCAGAAGTAAATGTAAAATTAAAAAATGATATGAGAAAAAAATTGATAAGTTATGTATTTAAGGAGGATTTATTACCATATTATCAGACAAAAGATTTAATAAAAAAAGACATAAAACAAAGTAAAATAATTCAAGATTTAATTGACTTATCTTATAATGAAAAATTTATACAAACTATAAGAAAATTAGAAGAGAATTTTTATAATGAAAAAATATTATATAGAAAAGTAAAAAATAAAGATTTACAGGAAATTGTGAAAGAATTGATAATTTTAAAAAGTGAATTACCTAAAAACGGTAGATTGGCATATAAATATTTAACCCCAGAATTAAAAGAAAAAGTTGATAAAATATCAAGATTAATTATTGATTCATCACAAGAATGTAAGGAAAAAGAAAAATTATATATAAATACAGTAAAAGAAATAAAAAAATATCAAGTTAGCAGTCAAGCAAAAATAGAAACTTTATTAAAAAGAACAGAAAAAGAGGCAGAATATGATATTTTAAATATTATTGGAAATAGAATATTAGAATTTGAAAAAAACTTACTCAAAGCAGATAATATAAGTCAAATAAACATAGAAAATAGAACAAAACACATAGTAAATGACATTTTCGTAGTGTTAAGTCAATTAAGTTCAAGTCAGTATGCAGATTATTATAAAATGTATAATAAGGAAGAATTAAGTCAACAAGCTAAAAAAGAAAAATGGATTGAAAATAGAGCAAAATCAAATTTTGAATGGGAGAGTGATTATAAATAAATAAAAAGATTTTATTACCAATAGCTTTAATATTAAGTATTGTATTTAGTTTATATGTTTCAACATTTGCCTTTTATTTTTTAAAAGGAAATCTCGAAATGATATTAAATATAAATATAAGTACGATCTTAAATGCTATAATAACAGAAAAACAAGTCTTAATGTTATTTTTTCTAATAGAAATAATATTAAGTCTTTTATTATGGCTAATTACAAATAAAGGAGGAAATGTTTATAAAAGTCAAACAATAAAATTAACAGATAAAATAAGCATCCCCAATTCAGTAGGACAAGGGCAGTATGGAACATCTTGGTGGATGAGTATTAAAGAATTAAAAAATATATTTAAGCCAAACAAAATAAAAAAAAATTAGAAAATGAAAAGTTAGAAATTAATAATGCTGGAGTTGTTGTAAATTATGAAATAGGAAAAAAAGAAGATTGTATAACTTGCATTGATAAAAATTATCATACAATTTTAGTTGGTGCAAGTGGTAGTGGTAAATCTCGTTCAGTTGTAATTCCAACAATTACAGCATTATCCTTGTCAAAAACAACAAATGAAAATATATTTGTTTCAGACGTTAAAGGCGAATTATACGCCTATACGGCAGAAAATTTAAAAAAGCAAGGATATAATGTTTATGTATTGGATTTTATCAATCCTAAAAAATCAAATAGATTTAATTTTTTAGATCCTATCATTTTAGCAGCAGAAAAGGGAGATATTTCACTTGCAGAGTCATTAACAAGTGATTTAGTAAGTGTTTTAGTTCCAGACAATGATACAAGTGGAAAAGGAGAACCAATATGGCGAAATGGTGAGCAATCTATAATAAAAACAGGTATAATGGCAGTTGTACTTGATAATATAGGTCATAGAGAAAAGCAAACATTAAGCAATGTTTATTATTTTATAAGCGAAATGTTTGCAGAACAAGAGGATGGAGAAACTTTAATCGACTTATATATGGAAGAAAAAGAAGCTAATAATCCAATTAAAAAATTTTATGCAGTGGCAGCAACTGCACCATCAAGAACAAGGGGAAGTTTTATTACATCTGCATTAAGTACATTACAAATATTCATCAATGAGTATATAGATAGTATAACTTGTAAATCGGATTTTACTTTTGATGAATTTGAACAACATAAAACTGCAATATTTGTATTATTACCAGACGACAAAACGGCAAATAACAAGCTAGTTGCTTTAATGGTGCAACAAATTTATACTGCTATTGTAGAGTTAAGTAGGAAAAATGGGGGAGAATTAAAAAATAGATTTAATTTTATACTAGACGAATTTTCGAATTTTACAAAGATAGATTCATTTGAAACTATGCTCACAGTTTCTAGGAGTAGAAATATTAGATATTTAATTTGCATCCAAAGTTTTGGGCAAATAGATAAAATTTACGGAAAGGAAGGAACTCAAAACATTTTAGATAATGGGACACTACTATATTTAAAAACCAATAATATCGACACAGCAACCAAAATTAGTGATAAACTTGGTACTTATACAGCACAGGCATATTCGGAGAGTTCAAATACAAATATAAAAAATAGTAGTTCAAGTTCTAGTATGAGTTTAATATCAAGAAAACTCTTAACAGGTGATGAAGTATTAAGATTAAGTAACCCATTTGCAATCTTAATGTTAGGTGGTGAGAAACCATACCTTTGCTATTTACCAGATATGAGTAAAACAATATTTAATGAGATAAATGAAATGGGGGACGAAAAACATAATTTAATGTTAAGAATAAAAAGAGAAGAGGCAAGAGAAGAAAGAAAGATATGTCATTCTGTTTTGTGGGACATTTGGAATAAATATATTGAAGAATTAGAAAATGAAGAAGTTGAAGAAGAACAGAAAATTGAAAAACAGGAGGAGTTTTTTGAACATTTTTTCAAAAATAAAAAAGGAGGAAATGATGAAAAAGAATAAATTAATAAAAATATCAAAGGTGCTATTAAGAATTATCATAATAGCACTTCTTTTAGTTATTGTAAATAATACAGTGTTTTGTGCAAGCTTTAAAGATAGTCAAATAGTAAGGGGAACAGAAAATCTATTAAAAAGTATAGTTGATTGGATTACAGGTATTGGAATAACAGTCTGCATTGGATTTTTTATATATTATGTTATTCTGTTGAATTCAGCAGATGAAGGAGACAGAAGAAGGAATATAAAAAATGTAAAAACGACACTAATAGCAGTTATTCTAATTACAACAGGGGCTGGAATTATAAATTTATTACAAAGCATTTATACAGGAGGTTAGAGAATATTGGCAGATTTATTAGTAGAGTTAATTTCAAATTTTATAAATGGCTCTGGAGCAACATTAAATTCATTATTTAATAGTATGTTAAATGTAGTATTTTACATAGAAAGAGAACTGTCAAGAGTTCAACTATCAAATGGAAATTTCTTAAATTTTAATGCTATATATGAGGTTGTATATAATTATGCAATCTTTATTTTAGCACTTGTATTTGTAAAAAAATTAATAAGTATATATTTTTTAGCACAAGAGGGAGACAAGGAGCATAATCCCATATATTTAGGAATTGGAATGGTAAAAGCAGTTATAGTTATGATATGTGCAAAAGAAGTATATTCATTATTTGTAAATATTACAGGAGAGTTTCTAAATAGCATAATAAACAGTGTTCCAGTAGATTTTACAGATTTAGCAGTATTATTAGGAAATAATATAGAGGGGGGGATATTTACAGCAATAACCTGTTTAGTATTAGTAATTGTATGGCTAATATTAATATGTCAATTTATAACAAAAGGAATTGAAATGTTAATTTTACGAATTGCGATTCCTTTTGCAAGTATAGGATTACTAAATACGGATAAGGGTGTTTTTCCAATGTATATCAAAAAGTTTTTATTAAATAGTTTCACACTTGTTGTTCAATTAGTATTATTACATCTGTCAATTTTAATATTTGCAAATGGACATCTTATTTATGGAGTGGCTTTTGCAATAATGGCAGTTAATACACCTAATTTATTAAATGAATTTATGGTTAAACCACAAGGAAATATCATTAATTCAGCTGGAAATATGGCGAGATCAGTTAGAGCATTAAAATTTTGGAAATAAATTAAGAAAGGAAAGAAAAATGAGAAAAAATGAACAAAGTCAAATTAATAAAATGTTTAAAAATATTCCAGAAAAACATTTTATTAAAAACTATAAGGTTGTAGAAATAAGCCCAGAGATTTTTGCTGGGGAAGTTTACAATGTTATAAACCTTTTAAGTAAGATGGCGAAAGCATATAAGATAGATAAAAATTATGAGGAAATTAAGCATTTGGAATTTGAAGATTTAGCCCCTAAAGAAGTTGGTTACAAAGATAAAATGAAAAATATAGAAACTTTAAATAGGAAACTACAAAATAAAGAATTAAAGAGAAATGATGTAATATGTTTTCAACAGGACATTTTGTTTGGTGATATATTCTTAA
Source organism: uncultured Clostridia bacterium (assembly GCA_949280815.1). Classification (GTDB taxonomy): domain Bacteria; phylum Bacillota; class Clostridia; order TANB77; family CAG-508; genus CAG-269. Next base: position 11,564 of record CASDJM010000040.1, read on the forward strand.
AAGATAGAAGTGAAACATTAAAAGAAATAAAGAGTTTTAAATATATAAAAAAAGAAATAGAGGAGGAAAAATAAAATAGAAACATTAAAGTCAATAATAAGTACAATGCAAGGAATTGCAACCATTATGGCTACAATTGCTTTTATAGTTTGTGTTATAAAAATTGTAGTAGAACCAGATAACAAACATAGGCAAATAAAAATAGTTAAAAATATATTAACAGCTTATGTATTGGTAATTTTAACATTTTCTATCATAGAAATACCAAGATATTATTATGGGACTAATATTGGAATTACAGATAGTGAGTTTGCAGAGATGACTTTTGCAGATATTAAAGATAAAGATGTTCAAGGTAGAGAAACAATTAATATTAATGGTAAATGGTATGTTGTAACAGATACAAGTGAAAAATTAGGATCACTAACAGGGGATTCAAAATTATCAGTAGTAACAAATTTTGGTATGTACTCAACAGAATGTGTAGTAGAAAATGTTAGTGTATTAAGAAAATTTAACGAATGTCAAGGATTTTTCAAAGGATATTATGCAGAAATTCATTATTTTCGTGATTCTAATGGTTATATTTTTCCAAAAGACACAACTTATGATGAATATATGGCAAAAAAAGATACAAATTTAACATTTCAAGGAGGGAATTGAAATGGAAGATAAAAAAATGTTAAGAATACCAAAAACTATAAAAACAAAAACAGAATTTTTTGTTGGATATGGAGTAGGAGAATTAATTAAAACTTTAATAATAACAGGAATTACAATAGCAGTAGCATATATAGTTTATTTAATAAGACAAGATACGATAGTTCCTGTTTTAATGGTCATAGCATCTGCAACTGTTAGTGTTGTATTATTTACAAAAAATTCAATTAATTTTTCGCTATTTGACTATATAAAAAATATATTGAAATTTCAATTTTCGCAAAAAAAATATAAATATAGAAAAGGAGGAAATGACCTATTTTTAGACTTACAAGAAATGATGAAATAAGTGTAAATGATTTTATAAATATAAAGGATATAAAATCAAAATTCTTATATACAAAAGATAATAAAAAGATATGTTTTATAAAAATAGAACCCAAAAATATGAATTTATTATCAGATGAAGAAAACCAACTATTAATGAAAAAATTAGCAATAGAAATGGCAACAGAAAATATACAGTATAAATTTCTAGTGATTCCAAAGATAATTGATATATCTGATAATATAGAATTTCAAAAAAAACTTTATAATAAATTGGATTCAAAAATAAAAAAAGATATAGTTAAAAAAAGAATAAAAGAATTAAGAGAGTTAATAGGTAATGAACAAATAGTTGAAAATGAATATTATTTAATGTTGTGGGCAGAAGGAACTGATGAAGATAAAATTTTAAAAAGAATTCAAGAGTGGATAAATAGATTTTATATATGTAATTTTAATGCAAATATAATAAATGAAAAAGATATTATAAAATTAATAAAAAGTTTTACAATGCCCGAAATAAAAACAGAAAGTTCTAGTTATAGACAAAGGATATAAACGGAAGATGAAAGGAGAATGAATGCAAAAAAACAAATTATACAATATGAATTGTGAAGAAGGTTTAAAGTTAGTAGAAAATAATACAGTGGATTTAGTAGTAATAGATCCACCGTATCTAATAAATTTAACAAAAGTAAAAAAGCCAACCAAGTTTAATAATTATGCAAACGATATATTAGATATTAAAGATGGTTTTAATAGAGAAATATTAGATTTATTAGTTCAAAAAATGAAAAAAATTAATATATATATTTATTGTTCAAAACTCCAAGTACCAATGTACTTAAATTATTTTAAAGATAAGAATTGTAATTATGAAATACTTGCTTGGCATAAAACAAACCCATCACCATTAGTAAATAATACATATCTACCAGATACGGAGTATGTATTATTTTTTCGCCAAAAAGGAGTTAAAGTCTATGGAAACTATCATACGAAAGCAAAGTATTATTTAAGTGGAACATTACAAAAAGAAAAAAAGATGTATAGGCATCCAACAGTTAAGCCAATTGAATTTATAGAAAGACATATAATAAACTCATCAAATGAAGGTGATTTAGTTTTAGATTGCTTTGCTGGTAGTGGGACAACGCTAGTGGCTTGTATAAAAAACAATCGTAATTTTATAGGATTTGAAAGAGAAGAAAAGTATTGCAAAATTGCAGAAAAAAGAATAAACGAGGCTCTAAAACAAAGGGGGAATTCAAAATAAAAGAAATTGAAAATGTGAATGAACAATTATTAAATTTATTAGTTCCTATTGGTGGAATTGAATTTCAAAAGAATAGGCTATTTATGGGTAGTAATTATTATAAAATTTTTACAATAATAGACTATCCATTAAAAATTCAAATGGGATGGTTAGCTAAAATTTTAAATAATATAGGAATTATAGCATCAATACATATAGAACCAGTTGATAATAGTTTATTATTACAAGCAGTTAATTCAAGAGTTAGACAAGCGAGAGGATTAGCAAAATCAGTAAGAGATGAAGTAGAAAAGCAAAGAAAAGAAAGAGAAGTTGAAGAGGCAAAGAATATGATTACGGAAATAGATCAAAACAATGAAACAATATCATATATGACAATATATTTAATGGTATTTGCAGAAGATTTAAAAGAGTTAGAAGAAAAATGTAAAGCATTGCAGAGAATAACTGCAATGCTTAAATTGAGATTAAGACCGATGACTAATTTTTCAATAAAAGATGGGTTCAAGGCAATAAGCCCATTTGAAACAATTGATGAAGATGTCAATTATAATTTTCGACAAAATATATTTATGAATGATTTTACAGGTTCATATTTATTCAATACAAATGCTTTAATAGATGAAGAAGGCTATTTAATAGGAAAAACAGAAGAAGGAGGATTGGTAATTCCTAACTTTTGGAAAAGAGGCGAAGATATAGTAAATGGAAATATTGCCATTTTTGGAGAAAGTGGTGTTGGAAAAAGTACAACAATTAAAAAAATCTATATAAATGAAAGCATAATGAGTAAAATTTTAATAATTGATCCACAACGGAGAATATGTCGATATGTGTAAACAATTAAATGGAAATGTATTTGATTGTAGTGGCTTAAAAAATAATGAAGGAATTATAAATCCATTACAAGTTAGAGTTAGTGATTCGGTAAATAATATAAATTTTTTGACAAAGCATTTACAATTCTTACAATCATTTTTTAATATATTATTTCCATCATTAAATGAAATACAAGTGTCATTATTAGATGAAACATTAGAAGAATTATATAAAAATTTTGAAATAACAGAGAATACTGATATATCTAAATTACAAAACGATGAATTCCCTATTTTAAAAGATTTATACAATTTATTAGAAGAAAAAAGCAAAAAGACCAAAAAAGAAGAATACGAAATGTTAATGTCTATATTGAGACCGATTGCAATAGGTCAATTTAAAAATATATGGAATGGATATACCAATGTTAATGCTAAAACTAATGTTACAGTATTTGATACCTCTAATTTACAAGGATTTTCTGTTTTATATAAAAGAGCACAATATTTTAATGTCTTATCTTATGCATGGGAAATTATAACAAGGAATGTAAAAGAAAGAGTATTTTTAATAGCAGAAGAATGTCATGTTTTACTAAATAAAGAAGTACCACAAACAGCAGAATTTTTAAGGTATATAGTGGCTACTATAAGAAAATACAATGGAATAGCAGTGGTAGCAACTCAAACAGTACGGTGATTTTATGAATAATGAAATGAGAATGTATGGGCAAAGCATTATGACTAATTGTGGAAATAAGTTTATATTCCGTTCTAACTATAAAGATATAGCAGATTTACAAGAGATATGTGGATTTTCTGAAAATGAAAAAGAAATACTAAAAAATGCTACAAAAGGAGAATGCTTATTCATTTCTGGAAATAGAAGAATACACACCAAAGTTATTTTATTGGATATGGAAAAAGAAATTATAAAAGATAGTGGTGGTAGATAATGAAAAATAAAATTTATTTAATAGTAGGAATTATAGTATTTATTTTGATTTTAACATCTTCACACATATTATTAAATGTAAAAAATAGTAGTGAAAAAGAAAAACAAACTGCTATAAGTGGCGAAAATATAACACATACAGGAAAATTTTTGATACCAATCGAGAATTATATAAAAATGACTTGTAAGTATCGGAACAAGAATACATCCAATTACAAAAAAACAATCCTTTCATACTGGTGTAGATTTAGTAGGAAATAATGGTAGTTATATTGTAAGCATAAGTGATGGAAAAGTTTTTAAAATCAGTAAAACGAATGCATACGGTAATGCTGTGGAGATAGAGCATATAGATGAAAAAGGTAATAAATATTATAGCTTTTATGCTCACATGAGAGATAATTCAATAATGATAAGTGAAAATCAACAAATAAAAGAAGGTCAAAGAATTGGAATACAAGGCAGTACAGGTTGGAGTACAGGAGACCATTTGCATTTTGAAATAAGACAATCAAATCATAAAGATATTGATCCAACACAATATTTATTTGAAAAGTTATAAACTAGGAGGTTAAAAAAAAGTGGAAAAGTCAGCAAAAAAAGAACTAATTATATATTCAATGATTCTTGTAATAGTCATATTATTAGTAATTACAAAGAACTTTATTTTTAATAATAAAATTGAAGATAATAACAAAGTAGAAAACATAGATAATCAAACATCTAAAAATTATTTAACAGTAAATAATGTTATCTATAATACTACATACGAAGAAGAATGGATGGGAGAGGTTTAAAAGTAAGCGAGGTGATAAAATGCTAATATACATTTCTACACTAGAAAAAGCAAATATAATTGAAGATGTATGTCAAACAAATAATATATTAGTATTAAAAGGAATTGTAAAAAAAGATTTTAATTTTGCTTTATATTCAAGTTTGCAAAATGAATTTGAAAATATAGACTACATTGTAATAAATATAGATTCATTAAAAAATAATACTGCTGAGGAAATACTAGATGGAATAAAGAGGTTACAATTATTTTATAGTATGAAAATAATTATTATGTGTAATATGGAAAATGAAATAAATCAAAACATGGTTTCAATATTAATAAATGAATTAAAAATATACAGTATTATAACAAAAACAGAAAATGAAGAAATTAAAAAAGAATTAAATAAATTCATAAATGAAAAGGTAGAATATAAAGATATTAGTTTTTTAAATATACAAGACCAATTGAATATAGGCATATTAGGGACAAAGAGTGGAATTGGAACAACAACTCAAAGCATTGCAATAACAAAATACTTTAACAAAAAAGCAAATTCTTCACAGGCTTGTTATATTGAAAGAATGCAAAGTACAATTATTAATAGTTTTATTAGTAATTATAAATTAAAATTAAAAAATAATGGAATTTCTTTTCAAAATGTAGATATGTATAAAAGTAAGCCTAGAGGTTATAAACAGAATGTGTTTGATTTTGGAAACATAAGTGAATGTGAAAACATAAAAGAGTTTTTGCAATGTGATATTAAAATTATTATAACTGGTAGTAAAATATGGCAAGTTGAATATTTATATAGAGTATTTGAAGTGATAGAACAAAATAATAATGGAAAGATATTTTTTATATTTAATAGTACACCAGAAGAACAAGAAAAAGAAATACAAAAATCAATGGGAAAATATAAAAAGAATACATATTTTGCAAAAGAAATAAAAAGTCCATTTAGTGAAAAAATTGATAACGAAGAAATTTATAGTGAAATGTTTAATATGCTACAAATAAAAGAAAATGAAAAAATAAATAATAAGTCTAAAAAATTTTTAAAATGGAGGAAATGATGGGGATAATAAAAAAATCATTTTACAAAGGTTATTTAAGAAATAAAAGGGAAAGAAAAAAAGATGAGATAATTGAGAAGAAATATAAAGAAGAAAATAAAAATGTAATAGTAATTCGCCAAAAATGGTGGGTTACTATTTTTTATATTTTATCTCAATACATTAGATTTTTACTATATATAGCAGTCATGTTTTTATTAAGTTTAGGTGTTACGATTCTAATAAATGCAGAATTAAGAAATATGTTATTTAGCAATATTATAAAAAATTTTTAATAAAATGCCCATTTGCATTTTTTAGATGCACTCTTATTAGTTAAAGGAGTAATTCCTTAAAATATGAGAAAGGAGGGACGATATTGAAAAGAGTGATACTGACTATATGTACTATAATGACAATATTTTCTATTGCTAATAATGTATATGCTGATTCAAATACAGAAAAAGAAGTAATAACAAAAGAATATACAATAAAGGACTTTGATAAAGAAAAATTTTACAACGATCTTAACAGTGAAATAGAAGAAAACGGAAAATCTTATATTTTAAAAGGAGTTATAGAAACAGAAAATCAAGGAATTACAGAAAAAAATGTTGAAATTGAAAAAAGTATAATAATTAAAAATCCTAATATTAGTAATATTATTAGTCAAATAGACAAGGAAATTGATTATATAGAAGATGGATATAAAGGAAAAGTTATATTAAATGAAAATTCAATTAGAGTAAATAAAAATAATGTTTCAAAAAGAGAATATAAAGTTTATTATGAACAAACTTATAGTAATTTGCCTAATAATGATTTAATAAATATTCCAAAAACATTAAATATAAAAGGTACTACATACTATTTAATTAATCCTATATGGAATATAGCAGAAACTACAGTTATTAATGGAAAAGAAATACCAAGTAAATATAATGCAGTAATGAGATATGAAGGTATAAAAACAGAAAATGTTGTGGTGGATTATATTGCAAATTATAAATATCAAGGTACTTTACAAAAAGAAGAAAGAGAGTCGATAACATATAAAGTGCAATATATTGAAAATGAACAAGAAGAAGTAAAAGAAAATAATGTAATTCCTATTATAGCTACAGGTAGTACAGGAAGTTTCATATTTGTATGTTTTGTAATTTTTAAAATGAATAATATAAAAATTTACAATTATAGAGATGGAAAATTCAAATTAATAAAAAGAGTATATATTAAAAGTACAGATGATGTTATTGATTTAGTTAATGATAAAAGTATTACCAATAAATATAAAATAATATTATCTAACTATTTGTATAAAAAACTGAATAGTAAATATATTCATTTTAAATATTATGATAGAACTTTCAAATATAAAATCAAATCAAAAGAATTTGATATTACAGTATAGGAGGGTTTAATGAGAAAAAAGAAAATGATTATTATTTTTATTATTTTAGTGATTATATGTATAGTTGCTATGACAATTCTATTTGATTTAAAGAATGAAAAACAATTAGTATTACCAGAGGAAATTACAACAGATGAAGAATACACAAATATTAAATATACAGATGAAAGTTTACTAGACAATACTGATGATATAGTAGGATTTTTAAATATTAACAAAATTGATTTAAGGGCAAAAGTAAAAATTGGTAGTGATAAGGAAACTTTAAAAAATTATATAGGTGTTATTGGAACTAATATTTATGATGGGAATGTATGTCTAGCAGCACACAATCGAGGGTATGAACATTCATATTTTGCTAGATTAAATGAATTAGAAGTAAACGATTTAATTGTTTATGAAACGAACTTTTTTAAAAAAGAATATAAAGTAACAGATATTAAAGTTATAAAAGACAATGATTTATCTGTTTTAGAAAGTAGCAAGAATAATAAATTAACATTGATTACTTGCATAAAAAATAAAAAGACGCAACGATTATGTGTTGTAGCTGAAGAAAATTTATAAAGGGAGGAAATAGAAAATGGAAGATGACAAAATAACACTTGCAGTTAGAGTAGATAGAGATTTACATAGAAAAATAAAAATGTTAGCAATGCAAAAAGGACAATATTTAAAAGAATATATGATTGATTTAATGATAAATGAATTAAAAAAAGAAAAACAAATTCAAGTTTATAAACAACCAGAAAGAGATCAAAATTATATTTACGAAAATGGTAAAAGAATAGAATTAATAGAAGATGAAGAGGAACAATATATTCCTAATGATGAAAATATTATTGAACCAGAAAATTTAGAAAATATAGAAGAAGGACAAGCCGAAAATACTGAAATAGAAGAAAATCAAGAAATGCAAAGCGAAAATAACGAAATAGAAGAAAATCAAGAAATGCAAAGCGAAAATAACGAAATAGAAGAAAATC
>CASDJM010000041.1 GCA_949280815.1 uncultured Clostridia bacterium
CTGTCTTTTCTCTGGCTTCCATAGCTTTGGTTATCAGTCCATTATCTCCTGTTAAGGTCGTTATTGTTACAGATGCTAATATTAGCAAGATAATAATCGTAATTACCAATGCAATTAATGTGATACCTTTTTCTTTCATTCAAAACTCCCTCTTTCCTTTGTTTCTCTTCGCCTTATTATAATTATGTTCCTTTGTTGTAATATTGTTTTGCTTATTTATACCACATTAATTATTTTTTGTAAACACTTATTATATTACATTTTCATTACAGCCTTACTCATACATTTAACTTTCATAGTAGTAACTAATTTAAGTTATTACCCAATTCTAGTCAATTTTGTTCAAAAAGTTTAATAGGATAAAACTAACATATTTAAAAATTTTTAAATAGTCAAAACTTGTATATTTTCAAATTTGTGTTATACTATTAAAGAAATACATAAAAGGAGTGTTAATTGATATGAAAACTAAAATTTTTACAGCAATATTTATAATAATTATTTTAATGATTAATATTTCTTTTGCTTCCTATAGTAGTGTTACTATGCAGGTTGTAGAAGAGCCAATTTGTACCATTCAATTAGGAGAAAATTCAAAATTCGAAAAAAAGTTAATTAGCAAAGATTTAGCTAATAAAGAAGTAACTTTACAATTGCAAGTCACAAATAATGAAGAAACAGAAAAACCAACCGGAGAAATCATGTTAGTATTAGACAATTCTGAAAGTATGTTAAATGCAGTCTCAGGAAATACAACCAGAAAGGAATTAATTTTCGAGTCTGCTAAAACTTTAGTGTCTAACCTTTTAAAAGATAACACAAAGTTAAAAATAGGTATTGTTAAATTTTCAACTGTAGATATTACTAATGAAGCAACTATAAAAGATGCTTCTGTTGTTTCAGCATTAAGTAATGATGCAACTACTTTAAACAATGCTATCTCTACAATACAAACTAATGGTCCTAGAACCAATTTACAATCTGGACTTCTACTAGCAAGTCAGCAATTTACAGAAACAGATAATAATAAATATATGATTATTTTAACAGATGGTGTTCCTAACGTAGCAATTGATTCCCATACCCCTTATTATTCTGATGATGTTATTAATAAAACAAAACAACAACTACAAACATTAAGCCAGCAAGGAATCAAAGTTACTACTATGTTAACAGGAATTGATAATGAAGATACTGTTCCACCAAGTATTAGCAAAAACTTTGGACAAATTATAAATGAAATATTTGGCACACAATCTGCTCCAACAGTTGGTAATTTCTATTATGTAACAGACAATGAAATCGAAAAAACTATTACAGATGATATTTACAAATCCTTAGTGCCTACTCAAAAATTGTTAAAAGATATTACAATAGTAGATTATTTTCCAGAAGAAATTATAAAAAATTTTGATTTTTCTTATATTTCAGAAGCTAACATTGGAACTATTTCTGCTAAAATAGATACTACTAACAATTCGATTACTTGGACAATACCTGAATTAGCAAGTGGTCAGACAGCTACTGTACGATATAAATTAAAATTAAAAGAAAATTTTGATAGTTCAATTATTAATAAAGTTTTAAATACTAACCAAAAAGTAGACATTAATTATTCAGATTTAGATGGAAACAAACAAACCAAAACTTCTAATGTTTCCCCTAAAATCAAACTAACAGAACCTGCCCCTACACCTACTACTCCAACCACCACTGCTCCCATTGCCTTACCAAAGGCTGGTAGTATTACTTTAATTGGTTTTGGCATTGTGGTTATCGGATTATTTACTTATTCTCTTATTAAATTGATAATTTTTAATAAGAAAACAAAATAGGCAGTGTGAAATGTATTTTTCTTGTATAGAAATTTGCTATGAAAAGAGATTCCTATTGGTAATTTAGGAATCTCTTTTTAAATTTTCTAAAATCTCAAAATACTTCAATCATACCATTTTTGTATTTTAGGATAACATATCTAACTCTGATTCAATTTTTAGAAGTTTATTATATTTAGCAACTCTATCAATTCTACAAGGTGCTCCTGTTTTTATTTGTCCGCCGTTAACACCAACCGCTATATCTGCAATTGTCGTATCATCTGTTTCTCCCGAACGATGAGAAATAACGGTTTTATAGCCATTACTTTTTGCCATATATATGGTATCTAAAGTTTCGGTTAACGTTCCAATTTGATTTGGTTTAATTAAAATTGCATTTGCAATATTTTTTTCAATTCCATTTCTCAAACGTTTTGGATTAGTTACAAACAAGTCATCTCCTACTAATTGTACTTTGTCACCTAATTGACTTGTTAGTTCTTTCCAACTTTCCCAATCTTCTTCTGCTAATCCATCTTCTACAGAAACAATCGGATATCTATCACATAAATCCACAACATATTGAATCATTTCTTGTTTAGTTTTTAATTGTTTTGTTTTCCAAAAATAATAGCCATCTTTTCCTATCTTTTGAGCTTCATCATACATTTCTGTACTAGCAATATCTAAAGCTAATACCATATCTTTTCCTGGTTCATATCCTGCTTTTTTAATTGATTCTATAATCAAATCTAAAGCTTGTTCTTCATTTTCTAGATTAGGAGCAAATCCACCTTCATCTCCAACACCTACTGCATATCCTTTTTCTTTTAAAACCTTTTTTAGTGTATGATATACTTCTACTCCTCTTTTTAATCGCTCTTGAAATGTTATTTCTCCAATTGGCATAATCATAAACTCTTGAATACTGATATTGTTTTCAGAATGTTTTCCTCCATTTAAAATATTCATCATAGGAACTGGCAATTCTTTTGCTTGAATTCCTCCTATATATTGATATAATTCCATATTCAAAGATTCTGATGCTGCCTTTGCTACTGCTAATGATACACCTAGTAAACTATTAGCACCTAAGTTTGACTTATTCGGAGTATCGTCTAATTTTACTAGTTCTCGATCAATTTTTCTTTGTTCATATACATTCATACCAATTATTTTTTTAGCTATTTTTTTATTTACATTTTCAACTGCCTTTTGAACTCCTTTTCCAAAATATCTGCTTTTATCTCCATCTCTTAACTCAACTGCTTCAAAACTTCCTGTTGAAGCTCCTGATGGTACAGAAGCTAGTCCTCGAAAACCTCCTTCTGTTGTAACTTCCACTTGAATGGTTGGATTTCCTCTAGAATCCAAAATCTCTAAAGCTTGCACATCTACAATTTCTAAAAAATCTTTCACTTTTCATAACATTCCTTTCTTACTTTTCTCTTTCCTATTTTATCCATTTTTTTGTAGTTTATGCATGTGGAAAATGAATGGCAAAAGGATGTATGCTGTTATACATACCTCCTTCGCAATTGCCTAAATTGTGCACTTTATTACTGTGATATTCTATACATTTTCCACGCCCCAAATGCTCCTACTAAATTCAAGAAGCCTTTTTATTTCTTAATTCATTGGCATACTGCAAGCTTACTTCATTAACTTCACCAGAAGAAATCCTAGCAATTTCTTCAATTACTTCTTTTTCTTGTAATAATTTAATTTGCGTTTTTGTTCTATCTTGATTAACTTCTTTGCTAATAAAATAATTATAATCTGCCATAGCTGCTATATTTGGTAAATGTGAAATACACATAACTTGATGACTATTAGCAATTGTTTTTAATTTACTAGCTACTGAATTTGCTGCTTTTCCACTAATTCCTGTATCGATTTCATCAAATACAAGTACTGGCATTTGATCCGTATCAGCTAATACTTTTTTAATCGCAAGCATAGTTCTTGACATTTCTCCCCCTGATGCTATTTTAGATAATTCTTTTGCTTCTTCTCCCATGTTAGTTGTAATATAGAAAGTAACATTATTTTTCCCTGTTCTTACATATTCATCCTCTAAATAGATTACTTTAACATCTATTTTAGCATTTTTCATTTCTAGTTCTTTTAATTCTTGGTTGATTTTTTCACTTAATACCTCTGCCTTTTTGGTTCTTATTTCATGCATATTGTTTGCTAATAACTTCATTTGTTCTTCTATTTCTTTTTGCTGTTTTCTTAATTTCTCGTTATATTCCTCTAAATTCTCTATGTGTTCTACTTCTTCTTTGATATTTTCCTTGTATTTTAAAATTTCCTCTATGGTATTTCCATATTTTCTTTTTAAAGCATAAATTAAATCTAATCTTTCTTCTATAAAATCTCTTTCTTCTTCATTAAAATCCATATCACTTTTGTAACTGTTTACATCTCTTGCTAATTCTTGTAACTCATAGTAAATGCTTTTTAATTCACTAGAAGCCTTTTCGTATTTGCTATCGATTTGTTCAATTTTTTCTAAAGCTCGTATTGCCATGCTAATACTATCAATTCCATTTTCTGAAATTAAGGTGTCTGCTTCTTGTAAATTTTCTGTTATTTTTTCTGCATTTAACATCACCTTTCTTTTTTCTTCTAACTCGTCTTCCTCATTCTTTTTTAAGTTAGCTTCTTCAATCTCTTTGATTTGATATTGTAATAAATCTAATTTTCTTTGTCTTTCTTTTTCATCACCAAAATTATTTTTCAACTCTTGTTTGATTTCACAATATTTGTCATATAACGCTATGTATTTTTGCTTTTGATTTAAAATTTTCTCGCCGATAAATCCATCTAAATAGTTTAAATGCATTTTGTTTTCTAATAAATTTTGATTGTCATTTTGTCCATGTATTTCAATAAATTGGCTCATAAATTCTTTTAATTCATTAACTGTTACCATTCTTCCATTGATTTTACACATATTCTTACCATTTAAATTAATTTCTCTTGAAACAATAATATTACCATCAATGGCATTTTCATTTTCTGGTTCATACATGCATAGTTCTACAAAAGATTGATTTTCTCCTTTTCGTATCATTTCTTTTGAAAATCTTCCTCCTGATATAATTTGTAAAGAATCTATAATTAGCGTTTTCCCTGCTCCTGTTTCTCCTGTTAATACATTTAATCCTTGGTTGAAGTCAATGGTTATATCTTCTATAATTCCTATATTTTTTATGTGTAATGTTGTTATCATATGATTACCTCCTAAAAAAATGTTCGCCTTTATTGTATCTTCAATTTTAAAAATTGTCAATACTTTTCTCGAACATTTTTTCTTTTTATTTAAACAAATTCCTGCCACACTAGATTAGCCAAATCAATCCCTTTATTTGTCAATCGAATCCAATCGCCATCTACTACTAACAAATCTTGCTTTACCAATTTTTCAATCTCTTCTCGAAACAAAAAAATAGGATTATCTACAAACTTCTCTTTAAACTTTTGAATACTTACTCCCTCTAGTTTTCTCAAGCCTAATAACATATATTCCCTTTTTTGATCTTCTAAACTCTGTCTTTCTTGAATTTCTTTATTCTTAAAATGCCATTTTCCTGCTTCTGTAAAAGAGGAATTAGCATAGCGAACACCATGCAAATAGGAATGTGCAGAAGCTCCCAATCCGATATATTCCTTTTGTTCCCAACAATTGCTATTATGTTTAGACTCTTTTCCTTCTTTGGCAAAATTAGATATTTCATAATGCTTATATCCATTTAATTCTAACGTATTTTTCACATACCAATACATCTGTCTTTCCAACTCTTCATCTGGCAATTGCAATTCTCCTTTAGCAATCAAATTTTCCATTTTGGTATTCTCTTCTACCATTAACGAATACACACTTACATGATTTGGATTTAACTTTTTAATTTCTTCTAATGTCTTCTTAATATCCTGAATTATCTGATTTGGCAGACCTATCATGACATCTATATTAATATTTTCAAAGCCTACTTCTTTTACTAATTGATAAGCTTCTAAAAATTCTGCATAATTATGAATTCTTCCTATCTGTTTTAGCAAAATATCATTGGTGCTTTGCAAACCAATACTAATTCGATTAACACCTGACCTTTTATATTGTTCCAATTTTTGTTTTGTAATTGTTCCTGGGTTAATTTCTATCGTAATTTCTATCTCTTCAAATTTTGTTTCATTATTTATTAGTTTTGTTTTTAGCTCTTCTAACAATTGTTTGATATATTTTTCATCCATAAAAGAAGGAGTTCCTCCTCCTATATAAATAGTTGTAACATTATAATTGCTTATATTATATTGTTTCATTTCTTTGCTTACCTCTTGAATATAGCTCTCTACTTGACTACATTGATTGGTATAAGATATAAAATCACAATAATAACACTTGCTTTTACAAAATGGTATATGTATATAAATTCCTAACTCTTTTGACAATTTTTCCTCCTATTTGACTTTACTTTCCCCATTTAATCCCGGAACCAGTGGGGACATTTCTGCTATCTCCATAATTTTTTTTAATCGATAATTAACTCCTGACTTGCCTACTGGTTCTTTTAATAATTTTCCTAGCTCAATTAATGACATATCTGGATTTTCTAATCGCAAAATTGCTATTTCTTTTAAATGATTGTCTAATCTTTGAAATTCCCCTGTTTCTTGTAATTTTTTAATAGCTGCAATCTGTTGAATAGAAGCATTAATCGTTTTATTTAGATTAGCTGTTTCACAATTTACTAATCGATTGACTTTTCCTCTCATTTCTTTTTGAATTCTAATGTCTTCAAATTGCATGACTGCTTTCCCTGCTCCTATTAGGGCTAAAAACTTCGAAATTTCTTCTCCTTCTTTGATATAGACAGAATTTTGAAAAGTCTTTACCCAAATATCTAATTTCTGTAGTATGTTTACCAATATCTCTAAATCTTGCTGGTTAGCTAAATCCACTTCTAAATGATATTCTCTTTCTGGATTGCTGACAGAACCTGACCCCATAAAAGCACCTCTAATAATTGCCTTCCTATTTTCTTCTTTGAAATCTGTTTCAGATGTTAAATAGATTTGTTGATTTTCTATTTGAACAAAGTTTACATCTTTTATTTTGACGGTAATAACAAATGTTTTTCCGTGATACATCTATTTTATGATTTATATCTAAATTCGATAAAAGCTTTGAAAATCGATTGATATTGTAATCACTTTCTGTTGAAAACTTAATTTCTTTATGATTGACTACACTTGTATTTCCCGATATAAAATATCCAATTAGTTCATGTTTCACAATCTCTGTATTGGATAAATTACTATTTTTATTTAATTCTTGCTTAATATCAGAAGAAAATGACATCTTACCTCTCCTTTTTCTATTTCTTGTTATTAACTTAATCATTTTATCTATTATTTTGAATACCTTGTAAGTGACCAAACGAGCAAAGCAAGTAGCCTTGGAGCAACCTACACAGTCTAATCACCTACACCTTTGCCACAACCACTCTATCATTCCCAAACAAATCCTTTTTGCTATAAATATTCGTATATCTCTCTTCCTTCTCTATCAATTCCATAATATCCATCTTTTGGTCATATCCAATCTCTAGGCACAAATATCCGCCATACTTTAGGAATTCATCTGCTTGATGAATAATCTTACGATAAAAATCTAAGCCATCCCAGCCTCCATCTAAAGCCATAAGTGGTTCTCTTTGCACTTCTTTCTCTAATCTTTTAATCACTTCCCTTTTAATATAAGGTGGATTAGATACAATGATATCATACTTTTCTCTTGGTAATTCCTCAAACAAATCAGAAGGAAGAAAAGCGATTTGCTTTTCCACATTGTTGTTTTCCGCATTCTTCTCTGCTATGTTCAGAGCCTCTTGGCTTATGTCAGTCGCTGTCAATTGACTATTTTCTATGTATTTGGCAAGTGAAATCGCTATTGCTCCACTTCCTGTACATAAATCCAAGATTCTTTTTGCGTTTATTTTTTTAGCAATTTGAATTACTTCTTCTACCAAGACTTCTGTGTCTGCTCTAGGTATTAATACATCTTCATTAACATAGAAGTTCATTTTCATAAATTCTTGTTGATGTGTAATATGTTGCAGAGGAATTCCTTTAATTAATTTTTCTATCACTTTGAAATATTTTTTTTCTTGTAATTGCGTTAGCTTTTTATCATCATATACCATAATATATTGCCTATTTTGCTTTAATACATACTGCATTAATAGCCTGGCTTTTAGCTTTGGGCTATCAATGTTTTTTATTTTTAATTTTGTGGTTGCCTTTCCAATTGCTTCTTTGATTGTCATATCCACACCTTCTTTCACAATTAATTGCGTTTATTATCTATACTGTCTGAAATTTCATATAAAAACTTGTTTAAATCTTGATAATATTTTACTTGTTTTGTTCTTTTCTTTATTAGATTCCAAATGTCATTACGATATTGTCTTTTAGTAATCTCATTATTCTTTAATTTGATTTTTTTCTTTTTTATATGTCTCATAATTGATCTTATCCAGCAATTAATTAAACATGTTCTTTTTACTATTACTATTCCTTTTATATCTTTTAAACTTAAATATCTATAGATATGTTGTCCTTCCAAAACCCATATAACTGGTTTATTTACGCTGTTAATATATTTTATTATTTCATAATAATACTCTTTAAAATATTCCTCTTTGTCTTTATTAGGTAATTTTTTCTGCAAAATTTTATTTATTATTTTTGTTTCTTCATTTAAATTACCTTTGTCTTGTCCCCTATATAAACAATCTAATGAAATAACAATATAGTTATTATTGTTTCTATATTTATTTGCTTCTGTGCTTTTCCCTGCTCCAATCATTCCTGTTATGTTGATGATTTTATCCTCTGTACATTTAATTTCTATATCTTTTTTATCTATCCATAATTTAATTTTATCTTTCATGAATTTTTTCCTTTTATCTATTTTTAGTATCACATTTAGGTCTTAAGCAAATTTGAACCTTAGTACTTCTCTATCTTTGCATATTAAAATGCATTTTTTCTATCATGAATTTCCTCTTTTTCTACTTTGTTCTGATTATAGCATAAATTTTGTGAAAATTTAAGGTATTATGAGGAATTTTTTAAACTAAAATTTCTGCATTGTTACAATTCACAATTTTTAATTTTATATATGAAATTTATTATATTTTGTTAGTACTTATTTTAGCTGTGAATAGTAACTCTGTATTAACTATAAACTGTCTTTAAACTTATCCTTTATACAAAATCAACAAAAACTGTTAATTAAATTGACTTATAAATTTAATGTATCATTATTCTTGATTTTTTCAGTAGATTATGGTAGACTTATTATAATTCTCTGTGGTTTATTCTTAATTCTTTAATATATAAGGAGGAAAGTTATGGATAATAATGTAAAGAAAATAAAAATATATACAACGGGGGGCACTATAGGCGGTCAATCCTTTGATTCTAATGCTAGTATAGATGAATCTTCAATTTTAATTTACCAAGATATTAATGATATACAAAAAGAATATGATGGAAATTGTAACATCGATATTGAAGAATTATATAATATAGATAGTTCAGAAGTAACACCAGAACACTGGTCCATAATTACTAATAAAATACAACAAGATTATAATAATTATGATAATTTTATTATACTTCATGGAACAAATACTATGTCAAGAACTGCATTTGCACTAACATGTTCACTTCCTAATATTGAAAAAACAATTATATTAACTGGTTCTCAACTTGCTAGAAGTTCTCCTAATACAGATGCCAAACAAAATCTTGTTAATGCTATACATTTTGCTATGAAAAATTCGCAAATTATAGGACCAGTTATTGTATTTGGTGAAAATATAGTAAGTGGAAATAACTCAATAAAAATAGATAACAAAGCAACAAATGCATTTGTACCATTTGCCAATAATGAAGTTTTAGGAAAAATTAATGGTGGACAAATTGAATATAATGAAAATGCAATTTTTGAGCACAACAATTCATTTGGTAAAAAATCTAGTGATGAATTAAAAAATTATTGCAAATTTAATTCAAAAAGGCATATTACTCTAACAGATTCTACTGGTTTGAATCCTGAAATAATCTTATTTTTATTGCAAAGTGGTAAGGTCGATTCTTTAACTTTAAGATGTTCTGGTGATGGAGATCCTAATATGCAATCATTATCAAATGTTTTTTGGTTTATGAAAAATAATAATATCCCTGTAATTCTTGTTGGAGAAAGTATCAACTCTATAACAACTGAAACTGGATTAAATAATCCTGGGGCATTAGCAAGAAGCAAATTTAATGCAATACCATCTGGTAACTTACCTGAACAAGCCGCGACTATTAAATTGCAATGGTTACTAGGATTAGGCATTAGATATAAAGATTTACCTGAAGCAATGAAAAAAAGTCCTTATGCTATTGTAAAAGAATATATTTGCAAAAATGATTCCAAACTATATGAAGAAGAAGAAGATTTCAAAATGCTGTACTAAGTATAGATATTTGAGGCGATATGCCAATTCCATAGGCTTAAAGCCTATGATGAAAAGTTAAATAGTTAAAATAGCTTAATGACAAGTGTTAAGCTATTTTTTCTATTTCATCAAAAGTTGCAAATTTCACACTGGAAACCTCTTCTTCTTACATAATTATATCATCTAAATTTATGTCTTGTTTAACAATGTATTCATCTAACCATACATTTCCTGTCTTGTAATGTTGTATTTTTATTACTTTACTAACATTTAATTCAATTCCAAGTTCTTCAAAAGTTCCCCTTTTTAAAGTATCTAATGAACTTTCTCCTTTTATTACACTATCCCCTGTCATATCCCATACATTAGGCTCTAATTTCTTTTTAGGAGATTTCTTTTGAATTAAAATTTCTTTTCTTGAATTTATTATCCATACATCTGCACCTTGATGATATATTCCTTTGTCCCAAACTTTTTTCACCTTTATACATAGTTTTCCCAGTTAAATTACCATTTTCATCTACTATATCCCAAATTTCCTTTTTAGAATTTATCACATCATTTTCCATAATTACACCTTCTTATAATAAAATTTTAGATTTATTTCATTTGCTCCATAACACTATTCCTGTGAATTTTTTATGGTTTTGTATAGTAAATTTGTAAAAAAACTTTAAAAAATTTTTTTCTTCTCATATGTTTGCTCAAAAAAGTGCTTTTTCGCCCCCCTAGTTTAGTAAAAAATTTTAAGTTTATTTATAAAATTGCAACATATATGGTTAAAGTTCTAATTTTATGAGAATTTGTTTAATTTCTTTTATATTATGTCGGCTCAATAAATTGTAAATTAGTAGCCTTTAAATGTTTAATTTTGCCATTTTTAATGGTAAAATCATAATCTTTTATAATTTCTAGTATTTCGGCATTTGGCTCTAATTCTTTTAATATTTCAAATTCAAGCATAAAAAATATTCTCCTTTCCAGAAAGAGAACATTTTGAGTTTAAATATAAAAAAACAACCTACAAACTTTATAGTTCGCAAGTTGTTATAAAATGGTGCCTTAGCAAAGGACGTATGCGAAAAATACCTTGCAAAAAAGCACTCTATTATCCGTTTCAAAATTAGTTATAGCAATAGTTTCAAAGATATGTATACCCACATCGGTGTTTTTTTGTCTATCACTATGTTTTTAATTTAACATAATTTTTTATATTTGGCAAGTGCTTTTATAAATTTTATATGTTTTAATTAATATTTTTCCTATATGTTATGATATTTCTGAAAATTTAAAATATAATTTTCTATTTTTATTTATTCTATAAACTCCATTTCCATTCTTTAAACTTAAATGAATATATGCCTGCATTGGTGTTTGTCTTTTTAACTTTACAATTTCATCTATACCTTTAATAATTAATTCTTCTTTTATAATTGTACTGAAATACATTAAAAATTCTTCTGCTGTTATATTAGGATTAAGTGCAATCATATTTTGAGTTGTTTCAAAAAAGAAATTCTTCTTATTATCACTATATACATTTGGTTCAGAAGATTTGTATAATTCTATTCCATCTATATCTATCTTTTCATATTTACTTTCTAAATTTTTATTTGATTTATATTGTATATTGGTATTTTCTATTTGTCTCATACTTACTATTATTGGAGATCCTTGGCATATTTGAAATATTTTATTTGGATATACTATCATTTCACTTTTTATTATATTGTTTCTTAAATCTATACAATTTATTATTATATTTCCAAAACTAATATTCTCTTTAAATATTAATATATCAACTTTTTTATCACAAATTTTTTGTATCTTTTTTACTAAATTATAGTCTCTATAAATCTCATATTTTTCTAATTTTAAACCTTTTGTATCCACTATTTTTGAAAAGTATTCTCCTTTATCATTGGTATATATCTGGCAGAAATCTTCAACTTCTACTATTAATCCAAAAATTTTTCCTATTGAATAATTTGTCTTATAAGTATCTAGCCTTAATAACTTTTGCTCTATCATATCAATTAGGTTTTTTCTCATATATCTTATATTACTTCTAATATCTTCATCTGAAAAAGTTAAAGTACCAAATATATCACTTTTATATCTTGATTTTCTATCTACTTTGTTTTTAATTACTTTTCCCATAGAAAAACATTTTTGGTTTTTATTATACTTTCTTTCATAACTGTCAATAGAAAATTTTTCAAAATAATACTGCTTATATGCGTAGTCTGGGCCACCCTTTTTATCTAACTCTTCTAAATAGATTAAGTTTCTTAGTACTTCTAATATATTATCATCACATTTATTTACTTTATTAACTGTTCTAGCGTTTCTTATTTCTTCTAAAAATTTACTTTCATTTATACCATTATCCATTTTTATCACAACTCTTTGTTTATTTTTTCAAACTTCTTTTATTTTCTTTTTCTAATTGCTTCAAACTCTTTTTAGGTGTAGGAAGTTCTTCTGGCATAGTTCCGTCCTGCTTGTTTAATTGCTTTTCTAACTATTTTTCCAATTTTATTATGAGTATCACAAGCTTTCTTTTCAGTATCAACTTTATCTCTTTTTAATCTTGATTCTGTTTGCGTAATGCGAAATAAATTAGCTGCCAATTCTTCACTTCCCATATTATCTAAAATATCTTCTCTATATCTTAATCCTTTTCTTTTAGCAATGTCATCAGCTGTTTCTCCATTGTATAGACCTTTATATCCAGCATTGTGAAATTTATCAAAATTTTTAACTCCTGCATTTTTAGCAGTTTGATTAAGTGAATAATTTCCTTTTTTTGTTAAGTTTCTTTGATAAAATCTCTTTTCATCTTCCGTTAATGAACTATATTCTTTTTCGCTAATTTCCTGTTTTCTAGTTTGAATTGCAAAATATGTTTGTGCAAGAGCAATAACTTTTTTTCTTGTATCTCCATTTTGTGCTATTAAATAACAAGCATAACGTGTTAATTTATAATCTTTTTGTTTTCTTTCTGCTCCTGAACCTATTTGCACCATTTTGTCGACGTCGACAAAATGGTCAAGAACAGTAATATCACTATTTTTGCAAGATTCTTTTGCTTTGTTTATTACATTCTCAAATTTTCGCCATTCTTTATAATTTAAAACTAATTGTAATTCTCTAGCGTACCAAAATTCAATTCCATTTTCATCAATATGTTTTATATCTTCAAAAGTTTTATTATAATTTTCTTTATTATCTAGTTCATTCATTTGAAATCATCTCCATTTCTTACTATTTGACATTTTATTACAATTTCAAGTAATTCGCAACATATTTACAAAAATTTGTTTTAGGTTAGCAAGATTTTTTCAATTGATTTTTTAGCCCCCTATAAGCATTTTTCTTAGACAATTCTGTAAAGTTAGTTAAGCCTAATAATGAATTTTTTAGTCCTATTTCTACTTTCTTTATGTCTTCAATTTGTAATATTTTTTTCTTGATTTTCAATCTTGTTTTATTTGGAACAACTAGCTGATGTTGTGGAGATATAACAAAACCAGTAATTTTTTTATACTCATTATTATCATATCTAATTGTCTTTCCCTTACTAATTTTCTGTCCATGCTTCTTTATAATTGCTTTTAATTGTTTTTCTTCTTCAAAGCTAATTTTTCTATTAGTGGAAAGAGTAATATCATCTACATATATTGAACATAGTAAATTATGTTCTTTACAATAGTTTATAATTTCGTCAAACATATCTAAATTAGCTAAATATGAAAGAATTTGACTCGTTGGAGTTCCAGAAGGTAAATGATTTTTTATCTTTATATGTTTTGCTTTCATGTAATCATATACACCATCTTCTATATATACATTTTTATCTTTATAATTTATTGTTGTTATGTCTGTACATATCTTTGCTACATCTGGTGCCATTTTTAATTTTTTTAAGAAAAAATTATATATTTTATTTCTATGAGTATTTGGAAAAAATTTACTCATATCTAATTTTAACATATACTCTGAATTTAAGTGTTGTATAGCATTATCATACGCTGACTTACCTTTTACTCCTGAAAAAACATAAGTTGGAAATTCAATTGCATATAGTTTTCTTAACAATTTTCTTTGAAGTTGTTTTAATTCATAATTAGGATTTTCCAACAATCTATTCTTGTCATTTATATATACTTTATATTTATTCAAAATAAGAGCTACATCTTTTTCTGTAACTCTTAATCTATAATACAAATCTCTTTTTCTTTTTATTTTATATAATTCACAATTTTTAAAATTTATCATAGTTAGTCTCCTTTTCCTTTTATAAGTAAACTATAGAATCTAATTTATTTATAAAAAGAAAAGTTTAATTAGTTTTTAGTGAAAAACTTTACTATAAGTTCTTTTACTTTTTTGTAGCCTTTAATATGAAGATTGAACTTAAGTATAATTCCAGTACCGAATAATAAATACAATATATTCATTATTCTTTCTTCACTAAAACCACAAGCTTTCCCCACTATCATTACAAAAATCACTGATACAACTGGTTCTGGAATTTTCATAATCGTTTACACCTCCTATTTTGTAGATTAGACTTATCCATAATATTTGTGCACTTAATATTATAAATAAGGCCCCTTCCGTTCTAATCTTAGAAAGTGTACAGCTTGTTTGTGGTTCCTAATTAAACTTTAACTCGGATGTCCCTTCTGAACAATTTTTAAATAAATTCTATTTCAATATACTGACATACCTACCGAGCTACTCAGCTTACTAAATATACACTTAGTCTCTGGGGCACTGTGTGTTTGTCAGTAGTACTGTATAATTATTGGACATCATATGTATGCAGGTCATCATTATATAACTAAAATTCCTACATGTAAATTATGCAGAATATTAAAACATATTCTTCGCTATCTCTAGCCAAACAAGGGGACTTATTAGTCGAGCCTCGTGAGGAATGTACTAATTATATAATTTTCTTACAAAATAATCAAGTTTTTAACATTAAAAAATATAATTTACTATATCTTCAAATGTGTCATATCCGCTTTCACTATTGATATGTCCTGCATTTGGTATTAAAACTTGCTCTGTTGCAATAGTATCTGCAAATTCCTTTTCTACTTCATATTTTACATATGGATCATTGTTTGAATATAAACATATTATTTCATTTGCATATTGTTTCACATCTACTAAGTTGTTAAAATACATTGTCTTATTTACTGTATCATATTCCTCGTTTATTCCTAAATAATTATTAAATCCACACACAAATATTAGTTTTCTTACTTGCACTTTATTCTCTACTAAAAATTTGCTAACAAATACTGGTGCAATACTATGTGCTATTATTGTTGTGTTTTCATTAATTAATCCTAAATCTAAATAATATTTAAGTAATTTACTCCAATTTTCATAATTTTGATACCCTACTCCAACAGGAAATTGTGGTACATATACTTGTTTTCCATCATCTTCTATAAAATCATGTAGCCAACTAAACCAATTTCCAAATGGACTTCCAAAACTTCCATGTATTATAAAATAATTATCTTTCATGTTTAACACACCTTTCTATTGATTTTTATAAATCATCTTCTTCTATTAGAGGAATTATATCTATTGCTGGCTCTTCATAAGGATGAATCTCTCTTAATTTTTTTAGTACCTTTTTAACTATACTAATATCACATCTTGCTTCTAGTTTTTCTTCTTCTACAAATTCTAATTTATTTTTTTCTCCAATATATGGGTTAGCAATGTCTGAAGGTTTAAAAGTTCCTATACACTTTGTAGATATAGTACAATCTGTATAATTTCCTATAATTCCTGCTCCTTCGCCACAAATAGCACTTCTGACTTCTTTGATATTTTCAACTGGTACAGTTACAATAATTTTTACTTTTTTAACATCAATATTCATTTTCTATGATTTCCTTTCATTATTTTACTAACTTGTGTTGTTCTATTGACCATGCAGGTGTACAAGACATAGATATTTTGCAGTATTCAGTATCATAATAATATTTTTCATTAGGCTCTATTAAAATAGAATCTCCTTCTGAAAATTCAATTTTTTCATTTTCAAAATTTAGTGTTCCTCTTCCTTCCATAACATATATTAGCTCTTTACTTATAAGATTTACACCATACCCCTCATCTGGATATCTTCCTTTAATTGTTGCTATACCTAAATCTATATCTTTATCCATAAATGAATATTCTAAAGTTTTACACTTCTCACTATTTTTGCCTTTTAAAGCATCATTATATTTTATTACTTTCATTTTTATCGACTCCTTTTTATTTTAAATAATCACTAACAACTATACTCTTGTCATTTGCATTTATTGTTACTTCTGCACCAATAGGAATAATACTATTTCCGTGTATATGTCCAAAATCATTAGTTTTTATTACTGGAACATTTGAGTTTATTTTTCTTAGTTCATCTACAATGCTGTATTTATTTTTTTCTATGTGCTGAAGTTGATATATATAACCAAAAACTACTGCTTTGCTAAAAGCATTCATTTGATTATATTGTTCCAGCATTGAGTTCCACTGTATAATATCTGAATGAAACCCTTCTAAAAATAGTACTGCATTTTCTAAATTTGGCATATATGGTGTTCCCAACAACTTTAATAAACATCTTACATTAGTTCCATATATTTTCCCTTTGATTTCTTTATTTTTAAAATTAATAAATTGTCTTTCTTCATAAGGAAGAATAGTCTTATTCCCATTAAATAATTTATCAATAATCTCATTTTTATCGTAATCTGTAACTTCATCTTTTCCAAACCAAACATAATCTTGACAGTGAAAAGTTATAAGTTCAGTCATCTTATTTATTGCACAAAGTAATACTGTAATATCACTCATACCCAGAAAAATTTTGGGATTATTTTTTATATTTTCGAAATCTATATATGGCAATATTCCATTTACCATATCTCCACCTTTTACAGTAAATATTGCTTTAACTTCTTTATCACTGAACATATCATTTATGTCTTTTGCTCTTTCTTCTGGTGTTCCTGCACAATAATTATCTTCTGAAAATAAATATCTCCCATATTTTACTTTTAATCCTAAACTTTCAAAATACTTAGTTGCATTTTCTAAAGGTTTTATATCTTTACTTTTTAATGCTTTATCTGGAGCAATGGCTCCTATTGTATCTCCAACTTTTAATTTATTTGCTAACATTCTATCCTCCTAATAGTTTTTTCTAATAAATTCAAATAATTTTTTATATTCTTCCTCGTGAATAAGTAATCCATCTACTCTTTTTTTTACCATTTTTTCTAATTCTTCAAAATAAACATATTTAACTTCTGATACTTCATTATCTTCAAAAATATATTCCTCTACTTGATTATTACATTTTAGTAAATATACATATCCAAATTCCATATTTTTAGGATTCTTTGTACTTTTTATTGTTGCAATATACTCTAAATCTTTTTCCTCTACTTCAACGCCTAATTCTTCTTTTAATTCTCTTATTGCACCGTCAATTACACTTTCTCCTGCTCTAATATGTCCCGCACCAGAAATGTCCCAACAATTAGGATGAGATTTCTTTGTTGCACTCCTCTTTTGCAATAATAGTTCTTTTTTATCATTTATAATCCAAATATGTGCTGTTCTATGAAAATTACCATCTTCGTGTGCTTGTAACTTTTCCTTTACTTCTCCTGTTGGATTATTATTTTGATCAACTATATCTATATATTCCATAATTACTTCCTATCTTTTAAATCTTTTTATATATTTATATCACAATTTACAATATTTTCATAGCTTTTTATTGATATTTCCTTATACATAGTTAAAGGCTGTTATCTTTATTATAACAACCTTTATTTTTCTATCTTGCGTTTCTGTCTCTTTTCTTTATTTTATTAATATCTTCTTGTCCGTTTTTCATTTGCATTTCAATTTTTATTACTTTTTTAACCTTTGGTGTGTCTTCCAAAATATAATTTGCTATTTTTAGATTTTTTCTGTACTTATTTAGTGTTGTAGTACATTCATCTCGTTTTGTTTTATATTCCTTTATCAATGTATCATCTTTACAATTTCTTAGCTTATTTCTGTATTTTTGCCTTAAATTAGTAACATCTTTAATATCTTTTTCAGTTTGTGGAATATAGTTTTTTACATCTTCTGTTGTTTTCAGTTTCGCTGTTACAATAAGTCTAATATCATTAGAATATCGTTCCATTTTTCTTACTTCTTGTTTCATTTCTGGAGATAATGGCTGATAATTCTCTCGTTTTGGTAATAGTCCTAACAAATGAAATAGTAGTAAAAATAATACATCAATTCCACTCCTTTTACTAATGTCTTTGAACTTGCCTTTATATTTATAAACTTTATATTTTTGCTTTTTCTTTTTAGGGTGTATAAATTCCATATATCTATTTTGATAATAATACGGATTGTGTTCAACTTTGTTTGCAATGTTCTTTGGCAAATATTGTTCTCCTAAATGATACATTCTTACTGCTTGTTTATCATTTATTGAACGAATCGTTGGATATTTTCTATTATAATCATCATTGATAATATAACCCTTTTTAAGCATTATCTTTTTAAACTGCCCATAATTTATACACATTTGCATTGCTTCATCAATAGCTTGTCTTATTACATTATATTTTGTTGGCTCTCCTCGTTTTTCTGCAAAATATATACTTCTTGGTGTTTTTCCTGTTGGCTTTTCAATTACTGTTAGTCCATATTCTCTACACAGTTCATCTGATAACTCTCTGAAATGATAATATGCTCCTTTGTTACAATTAAACTTTTTACCTGTAAACATATTAACTGAATTTATTACAAAATGGTTATGATATGTGCCTGTATTAAAATGTGTTGCAACTACTACTTGATATTCACTCCACATTTTTTCTGCAAGTTCTACTCCAATTTTGTGTGCAAGTTTTGGTGATACTTCTCCTGTTTTAAAACTTTGGTATGCGTGATATGCAACATTTCCTGTACTTTTATCAAATCTATTTTGTACTGCCTTCATTTCTTCATAAGCTGTTTCTGCTTTACAATTTACTCCTGTTACATACATAGTTTTTTCATTTTTATCAATAGTTTTCTCTTCATTTTCTGCATATTTTAATACTTGTTTTAAGTCTGCAAATGTTGTTTTCTCTGGATTTTTTGCATAGCTTATTACTCGTGATATGCTATCTTTAATTGCCCATA
>CASDJM010000042.1 GCA_949280815.1 uncultured Clostridia bacterium
AGAATAGGTCATGCTTTTATGGATTGGGAAAAATATTTAAAAGACGAATAATTGAATAAGAAGATTATATAAGTAGCTATATCAATAGTTACTTTTTTATTATATGTGTAAGTTTATCTTTATTGCTAAATTTATAAAAAGAATAAAATATTAAACAAAAAAATATAAATTTTTCAAAAAATGCAACATTTAATAGAAAAAAATGTGTTTATATATATGAAAGATTTTATTAAAAATACCCATTTAATGAAATTTTTGTGTTCTTATATTATAGAGGAGGGATGCATTTGAAAAATAATAAGAATTAAAGTGTTAGAATTTTACTAAAGTAATTTTTAGACAAAAAGAAATAATTGGTATTTCTTTTTGCATAATATTTAGAGAGAAATATTATGAAGGAGTTAAATAGAATGCAAATTACTTCTAATGAAATCTCTAATACCAAATATATGCAAATTTATTTAACGGAAGAAGAACTGAAAAAACAAGAAACAAAAGCAAAAATTGAAAAATATAAAAAAGAAAAGTATCATATAGCTATTTTTATATCAGGAAAAGAGAATTATCCCGAAATTCTTGAAAGAATTATTGTGAAACAGGTGGAATTAACAGACAATGTATGCTAACATACAGCACATAGGCAATATCAGGTCAAGTGAGGAGGAAAAAATGACCATTGTAGGATATTGTAGACTGTCTAGAGATGAAGATAAAGAAAATTATGCAAGTATTGAAGAGCAAAAAAGAATTATAAAAGATTATGCTATTTCTCGTAATTGGATTATCGAAGACAAAGACTTCTACATAGATGACAATGTTTCGGGATATACCTTTAATAGACCTGAATTTTCAAAAATGATTGAAAAAGTAAAAGGAGGAAAAATTGATGTTGTAATAGCAAAAGATTTATCAAGAATTGGAAGAAACAATGGAAAAGTTTTAGTACTTATTGATGAATTCAAAAATATGCAAAAAAATTTAATTCTAGTTTCAGAAATGGGAGGAACTTATGATGTTTTAAATGACAGAGATGATACAATTGGAATTACAACATGGTTTAACGAAAGATATGTAAAAGACTGTTCAAGAAAGACAAGAGATCATATGTATTCTAAACAAAAATCGGGAAGATTAATAATGGGAAATTATTATGGTTATGTAAAAGATACAGAAGATGTTACAAAGTTATATGTAGATGAAGAAATACGACCTGTTATAGAATTAATATATAAACTATATATTGAAGATGGTTTAGGTAGAAAGAAAATTTGTGATATTTTGAATAGCAAATATGACTACCCTACTCCTTCTGTATATTATCAACAAAAGCATTTAGAAAGAGGAAGAATATACAAACATCCTGTACAAAAATTATGGTCTACCTATATGATAAGTAATATTTTAAATAATGATGTATACACAGGAAACTTAAGAACTCATAAAAAGAAAACTGTTTCTATACGAGGCAGAGCAATTAAACTTCCAGAAGAAGAACATTTTGTATTTGAAAATCATCATGAATCAATCATTTCAAAAGAAACATTTGAATTAGCACAAGAAATTCGAAAAAGAAAATCAAATTCTAAAACTACTTGTCGGAACAAGAAAAAGAACTTATGCTTTTTCAGGACTAGTCAAATGTGGTGATTGTGGATTTGGAGTAAGTCGGTATAACTATGAATCGAAAACAAAAGCAAAAAGGCTATGAATGTTCCCAGTATAGAACTTATGGAAAAACAAGATGTAAATGTCATGAGATAAAAGAAACTGATATGATTATTCATTTAAAGGAGTTTCTAAAATTTACAAGACAAAAATATATTGATGAAATAACTAAAATAGAAATTGAGACAAAAACTACTAATATGCAAACTAATAAAGAAAAGATTAAATATGAACTTGAAACTTTAAAGGCAGAATATAAAGTTTTATTAAACCAAAAAATAAAAGATTTAGCATCAAGTACAAATGAATATCAAAAACAAATGATAGAAAATACATATAAAGAATTAGAACTGGATAAAACAAACAAAATAGAAAAATTACAAGAAATACTAAACAAAGAAGAACAAGAAATTTCAAAAGAAAAAATAAAAAAGCTAAAAAATGCAATAGAGTATTTCGATGAAATTATTGCAAAAGAAATACCAAGCAGATATGTTTTAGAAAATATAATAGATAAAATATGGATTTATAGTGATAAAACTGTAAAATTTGATTTAAAAGTAGATGTTGAAAAACTAATATAAAAAACTCCCCACATTGTAAGACTTTACCCCCGTAAAGTCTGCATCTTGGGATGAATAAACAAAATGCCTGATATTGCTTAGTTTTTTCAGCGTTGATAAGTTAGTCGAATTTTGCATTTAATGGCTTAGAAATCGATTGTCGAGCGATTGATTGGAAAGAAAATGAATATTGAAAGAATTTAAAGGAGTATGGGTCCCATATGAAATAATAACAGATATAAAATTAAATAATAAAGAGAAAATGGTTTATTCCATGATTTTGTATTTAAGCAAAGAAAAAGAATGTATCATGTCAAATTCATATATAAGTGAATTATTAAATATCACAAAAATACAATCATCCAGAATTATTAATTCACTTAAGAAAAAAGGATATATAAAAGTAGAAATGACTTATAGAGAAAATTCAAAAGAAATACCTTTAAGAAAGATTATACCTATATATAAAAATGTTAATACCTATAAACAAGTTGATATGAAACCTATTAATACAAATGTTAAAGAGATAAAAAATAATCATAAAAATATGTTAGAAACAATATTTGAGGCAAGAGAAGAAGATTTAGCTTTTATTACTGATGAATATAAAAAGTTTATGAGTCAGGATAAAGCCAATAAAATTAAAAAGTCTGATTGTCTAAAGAAAGAATTAGAAAAAATTCCGTATAATCTTAATTGGCTAAAAGATAGTATTGAAAAATTGATAAAAGATTATGTGGAAACCATTGATTTTGAAAGTTATTATTTTCATAGAAATATTATTTCGCAGGATTGAAAGATGGAATAAAATTAAAAGAAGAATTGAAATAAGAGTGAAATATTAATTTATATTGGTTTTTTTCTGACAGAAAACGAGACATCTATTTAACATCGCCATAAAGAAACGTATACCGATAAAAAACACGTTTTTAGGCAGTTGTGCAGGTTCGAGACATCGCCCTGATCCTGCAAAAGGCTGAGGCTGTTAAAATTTTTGATTTTTTACAGCCTCAGTATGCATTTTGTATTGCTTTTGGGCAATTTTGATTATTTATATGGCAGAAAAAATTATAATCAAATAGTAGTTTTATAAAGAAGCATATCGTATAATCTAAACGATAACTAGTAAGTTTTTGTTTAGATTGGAGAAATAAGATTGAAGAGAAGATATGCTAATAGACATAAACAGAGTAAGCTCAATAGTGATTTAATATACCTAGTAAAAAGTATTGAGGATGGTTATTTTAATGGTGATATCTGTTATTATAATTTTAAAAATGCAAATATAAAAATGTCTACACCAAAAGGTAAAGTCATAATAGATAATAATTATAAATTATTAGGTTTTTATGATTATAGTTCTAAAGTTAAATTGTCGGCATTCTATGATAAAAATAGTAATATAATAGAATGGTATTTTGATATTGCAAAAGAATTAGGAAAAGAAAATGGTATACCATATGAAGATGACCTATATTTAGATATCGTTGTAAGACCTGATGAAAAAATTATATTGCAAGATGAAGAAGAACTTAAAAATGCTTTACAACGATTTGAGATAACTAAAACAGAATATGAAATGGCGTATGAAGAGGCTAATAAGTTAATAAGGTTATTAAAAGAAAGGAAGGAAAATTTGAAAAAGTTTACAGATGAGTATTTGACGTATTTTGAGAAAAATACATTTTAATTAGTTCTACTTTAAACGATTTTAATTAGTTCTACTTTAAACGATTTGCAAATACAAACATAATCTGGTATAATATTTATGTAACTTTAGGTATTAACCATATAATTATGAGAAAGGACAAAAAATATGCTACCAAGACATCAATTAAAGTGTGGTATTGTGCCACATCCACTCGAAGATGAGGATCTTCGGCAAATTTATTTTCTGCTAACTTATGCATGCAATAAGGCATGCCCATACTGTATTGAACCACATGTGCATTCTGGCAAATATATGAATGAAAAAAAGTTTATTACTGCCATGGGAATTGCAAAGAAATTGGATTTTAAGATACTATATCTTCATGGAGGAGAACCAACAGTCCACCATGATGTTGTAAAGTATGCAAAGTTGGCAAAGGATGAAGGATTCAATGTGAATATGTTTACAAACGGAATTCGTCAAGATATATTAGAACAGTTAGATGGAATTGTGGACGAGATTCGATTTTCGTATGAACCTGGTCTAGAATTTATGATGAAGAACCAATCATTATGGAAGTCTAGAATTAAGCTATATATTATGGCAACAACAGAAAGTTACCCAACAGAGTATAGTTTAATGAAAGTTGTAGATCAAGCTATCAATTTAGGAATGGGAGTAAAAGTTAGAACATTGAACCCTGTCAATCCGTATGCTTATAAATTTCAGTTTGTGCCATATCTACATCGACATTTACTTGAAATACCAGAAGAAGAGATATTCTGTAATGGAAATAAGGCAGCATATAAAATGACTAATGGTGTTATTGTTCGGTTAGGCAATATGCAACTTAACCCTGGACATTTGAAATATAATGTTGATCCAGATGGGGTTCTGCATAGTCGATTTACACATTCCAATAAGGATTTAATTGTACCTGAACATGCCATTGAAGCAGAGAAAACACTGTTTCGACCCTTGATTCAAAGATTAAGAAATATTTGATTCTAAAATCTTTTTACATTGTGTATAGTTCACCAATGTCCTGCTCATGTAGCCTCAAGTGAGGTTGCATGAGCTTGTTTGGTTTTTATTAACCAAAATATATAATCGAAACATTAAAGGTATTGTAACAACTCGATAAATTACATGTATACTGTTAGATGTAAATAAATGAATTTACATCTAATTTTTTTGGTTGTAAAATTATTTACAAAGAATTTAAGTTAGAACATCAAATTACAGAGGTCTTAGAATCTAACAACTTGACAGTTCGGCTTTTATTCCTATTATTAATTTAGTTTTAGATAGTGAGGGCGATTTCGACTCTATATAACAAGCATGATGAAATATAGTAGAGGTAAAAGACTTAGATTCAAAAAGAAAGTAGGTGAATAATTTTGAAAACAGTATTAAGTGTAGATGTTGCTAAAAATAAAAGTATGATAATGCTTATGAATAGTGATGGAGAGATACTTATTGATACAAGAGAAATAAAACATAATTTAGAGGACTTTGAGAAAGTAAAAGAAGAAATAAAAGAAATCAATCCACAAAATCTGACAGTATTTATGGAATCAACAGGTACATATCATTTACCAGTAGAAAGATATTTTAAAGAAAATGGATTTAATACTTTAGTTATCAATAGTTTAACGACTAAAAATAATTATGATACCATTAGAAAAACGAAAACAGACAAAAAGGATTGTTACAGATTAGCCAAGTTATTATCGTTTAAATAGTTTTATTTGAAAATTACAGATTCAATAGTTACTTCTTTAAATAATGGATAAAACAAAAAATATTTTCTCAAATTCATAGATTTTTAAAAGAAAAAATGATATAATAATAGCATAGATTTATTATGGAGGTAATCAATATGTCTATAGAAAAACAAAAATTATATAATGAAATTGAAACATTACCAGAAGAACTTACAAATCAAGTTATTAATTTTATTGAATATTTAAAAATATCATATATAGATACAGAAGCTCCAGACAGTATAACAATAAAAAGTAAAAAAGATTTAAAAGAAAAGCTACAAAAAGGACTAGATGATATAAAAGCAAATAAAGTATATTCTTTAGATGAAGCTTTTTCTAAAATAGATAATATGTAAAAGACTGGAGCAAATGTTATGAAAAAATATATAGTAGAAATTTCAGAAACTGCGAACAAGATTTAGAAAATATTATTTCATATCTTCGATATAATCTAGCAGGAGATATTATAGCAGACAAATACAAACTTTTATTTAAACAAAAGTGAAAGATTTAGAAAATGTAGCAGGAAGTATGCTTATTTTAAATGAAGAGTTGACAGGTCATAAAATTATTAGAAAAATCAATGTAAGAAATTATATAATATTTTATTTAGTTGATGAAGAAAATTCTAAAGTATTAGTATTAAGAATAGGTCATGCTTTTATGGATTGGGAAAAATATTTAAAAGACGAATAATTGATAAATAAATAATAAGATTATATAAGTAGCTATATCAATAGTTACTTTTTTTTATTATAGGAAAGTTTTCTGAACTTCCTAAAATATTAAACCAAAAAATATAAATTTTTCAAAAAATGCAACATCTAATCAAAAAAATGGACTTTTATATATAGAAGGATATAAAAATTTTATAAAAATGCACCATTTTATAAAATTTTTGTGTTCTTATATTATAGGAGGAGGGATGCATTTCAAAAATAATAAAAATTAAAGTATTAGAATTTTACAAAAGTGATTTTTAGACGAAAAGAAATAATTGCTATTTCTTTTTGCATAATATTTAAGAAGAGAAATATTATGAAGGAGTTAAATAGAATGCAAATTACTTCTAATGAAATTTCTAATACAAAATATATGCAAATTTATTTAACAGAAGAAGAACTAAAAAAACAAGAAACAAAAGAAAAAATTGAAACATATAAAAAAGAACAATACCATCTAGCTATTTTTATAACAGGAAAAGAGAATTATCCCGAGATTCTCAAAAAAATAATTACGAAACAAGTGGAATTAACAAACAATGTATGCTAACATACAAGGCATAGGCAATATCAGGTCATGTGAGGAGGAAAAAATGACAGTTGTAGGATATTGTAGATTGTCCAGAGACGAGGATAAAGAAAATTATTCAAGCATAGAAGAACAAAAAAGAATGATTAAAGAATATGCTTCTACTCGTAATTGGAATATATCAGATGATGATTTCTACATAGATGACAATGTTTCGGGATATACCTTTAATAGACCTGAATTTTCAAAAATGATAGAAAAAGTAAAAGGAGGAAAAATTGATGTAGTTATAGCAAAAGATTTATCAAGAATTGGTAGAAATAATGGAAAAGTTTTGGTTCTTATAGATGAATTCAAAAACATGCAAAAAAATCTAATATTAGTATCTGAAATGGGTGGAAGCTATGATGTGTTAAATGATAGAGATGATACAATAGGAATCACTACTTGGTTTAATGAAAGATATGTAAAAGACTGTTCTAGAAAAACAAGAGATCATATGTATTCGAAACAAAAAACAGCAAGACTAATTATGGGCAATTACTATGGTTATGAAAAAGTTTTTAAAGATGATATCCCTATGCTTTATATCATAGAAGAATTAAAACCAGCTATTGAAACGATATTTACATTATATGTTGAAAAGGGATATGGATTTCAAAGAATTAGTGAGATATTAAATACAAAATATAATTATCCAACACCATCTGCGTATTACAGAAGGAAACATTTAGAACGAGGACGAGTGTATAAGCATAAAGTTCAAGAATCTTGGACAAAAGATATGGTAAGTAATATCTTAAAAAACGAGATTTATACAGGTACTTTAATTACCCATAAAAAACGAACCGTAAATATTAGAGGAAAAGCTGTAAAATTACCAAAAGAAGAACATTTTGTATTTGAAAATCATCATGAGCCAATTATTTCAAAAGAAATATTCAATTTAGCACAAGAAATAAGAAAGAAAAAGAAAGAGCAAAATACTTCAGGATCAAATACAAAAAGAGATTATTATTTTTCAGGAATGTGTCAGTGTGCAGATTGTGGTTCTGGAATGTCTGGCATAGTGATTAAAAGAAAAGTAAAAGCAAAAGGATATGATTGTTCAAAATATAGACAGTTTAGTACGAAAGCTTGTCATTGCCACGAAGTAAAAGAAAAAGACATTTTAATACATTTGAAAGAATTTTTAAAATTTACCAAAAAACAATATTTAAAAGAGATACAAAATATTAAAATTGAAATAAAACAAAATAAAAAAGAAGATAATAAATGTAAGCTACAAAACAAATTAAATATTGCAAATGAGGAATACAAAATGTTAGTTAGCCAAAAAATAAAAGAACTAGCTTCCGCTACTAATTCTATACAAAGAGAACTAATCGAAAATACATATAAAAAATTAGAAAATGAAAAAATGAACAGTATTTCTTATTTAAGTTCTTTAATTGAAAGTAATGAGAATAAAAATGCTGAAGATAAAGTTCAAAAATTGAAAAATGCAATAGATTATTTTGACGAAATTATTGAAACTCGGGAAGCCTAACCGAATGATATTACAAATGATTATCAATAAAATTTATATAGACAAAGATAAAATTATTAGATTTGACTTAAGAACTGATATTGAAAAACTCGTTTGAAAAAATGTAATCATTTTCAAAATGTCCTTTCTAAAATGTGTAGCATAATGTAAAAAATTCATTTGAATAAATGTAAAAATAATAAAAATTTCCTTTGTTTTTCTGTATAAATATGTTATAATATACATATAATAGCATAAGGAGGTAAGAAATATATGTATCGTAATAAAATCAAAGAATTAGAAGAATGGAAAGAATCAGCAAATAGAAAACCCCTAATAATAAGAGGGGCTAGACAAGTAGGAAAAACATGGATTATGAAAGAATTTGGAAAAAATAACTATAAAAATATTGCTTACATAAATTTTGATGGCAATGATAGAATGAAAAGGTTATTTGAAAAAGATTATGATATAAATAGAATTGTAAAAGGGTTAAAATTAGAAGCGGATATTGATATTGATAAGGAAAACACATTAATCATTTTTGATGAAGTTCAAGAAGTTCCAAAAGCATTAACTTCCCTTAAATATTTCTGTGAGAATGCAGGGAAATATCATATCATAGCAGCAGGATCACTTTTAGGAGTTGCCCTACATGAAGGAACCTCTTTTCCAGTTGGGAAAGTAGACTTTATGGATTTATATCCATTGAATTTTCAAGAGTTTTTACTTGCTATTCGGAGAAGAAAAGCTAGTAGAAATATTAAATGAAAATGATTGGGATTTAATTAATGTTTTTAAAGACAAGTTCATTTCCTATTTAAAAGAATATTATTTCGTAGGAGGTATGCCTTCTGCTATTAATAAGTATGTCGAAACAAAAGATTATAAAAAAGTGAGAAAGGAACAACTAAAATTACTACAAGCATATGAAGAAGACTTTTCTAAACATGCACCAAGCGAGATTGTTCCTAGACTAAAAATGTTATGGAATAGTATTCCAGCACAATTGGCAAAAGAAAATAAAAAGTTTATATATGGTTTAATTAAGGAAGGGGCAAGAGCAAAAGAATATGAATTAGCTTTAGCATGGTTAATTGATTGTGGTTTAATATATAAAATTGATAGAGTAAATAAACCCAATATTCCGCTTATAGCTTACCAAGATACAAATGCATTCAAACTTTATATTCTTGATGTTGGGCTTTTAGGAGCTATGACTAGAATGGATGCAAAAATTTTATTAGAAGGAAATGAAATATTTACAGAATTTAAAGGTTCTTTTACAGAACAATTTGTATTAACTGAATTAAAATCTAATAAAGATATACCACTATTTTATTGGAGTGCCGAAAGAGCTACAGCAGAATTAGATTTTTTAGTACAATTAGGAACAAATGTAGTTCCAATAGAAGTTAAATCAGAAGAAAATTTAAAAGCTAAAAGCTTAAAATCATTTGTAGGAAAATATAACACAAAAGTAAATGTCAGAACATCAATGTCTGATTATAGAAAAGAAGATTGGCTTATTAATATACCTTTATATAGTATAGCAAATATTGAAAATATATTATAAAAATGCACCCAAAGATGTGGATTTTACCCCCGTATGTACAACTGAAATGATAGCTTTTACAAGGGCACATACATATTTTAAAGACTTAAATACAGAATTATTAGGATTAAGTGTAGATAGCAATAGTTCGCATCTTGCATGTTAAAAGTTACCAACAAAATAAAAGATAAGCAATCACCTGTAAAAAATGTTGCAAAGATATACATAATATGGTAAAATATTATTATAACAATTTATTGATGACTGTTCTAAAAGAAAGGAGAACACAATATGACACGTGACAAAATTAAAGGAAAAATGACACTTGAATTTGAAGACAGAAAGGAAGGTGGCAAAGCTCTTGTAGGCATAGAGTTGGATGAAATAGCGATGATTGAAATTGCCAATTTTATGGATGGCTTTTATGCAGGAAAAGAGAGTGTAGTGCATGGGACGGTTTATGGTTCAGTTGAGCAAAAGATTGCTGATAAAATAATGAATCGTTATAGCAAAGACATCACCACTGACAGACAGCAGGCTTACAACTTAATCTGCGAAAAACTCAAAGATTTTTAGAATGGGTATTTTTAACACTTTTGTAATAGATTGACTATATATGAGTAATTCAAATAGAAATTTAGTATAAATTTTATAAATAAAAATATAATAATACTAATAGATAAATTTAATATTTTGCTTGACAAAATCAAGATTTAAATGTTATACTATCTATAGTAGATCAGTAGTTCAGCAACCTACGGGACTGGACTCGGAGCAAATTGTACCTCGGGTAGCCTACAGGTCCGAGGTCTTTTCTTATCATATAGGAGGTAAATATTGGAAAAAGAATTTAAAACAATAGAAGAACAAATAGAATTATTACAAAATAGAAATTTGCATATAGAAAATGAAGAAACTGCAAAAGCAATATTATTAAACAACAACTATTACTATTTGATAAATGGTTACAAAGATTTGTTTTTAAACAGAAAAAGTACAGCAGAAAAGTTTAGTAATGGAACAAATTTAGAAGAAATCTATAGTTTATATGAATTTGACAGAAAAATAAGAATTATATTTTTAGAATACATTTTGTTAATCGAAAGAAAAATTGATACTTACATAGCTTATGAGTTTTCAAAAAATTATGGACATAAAGATTATTTAATTCCAGAAAATTTTAATAATATCAACAAAAACAAAGAATTGATTGATAAGTTTTTGAATGATATTAATCTTGAAATATCACACCAATATAAAAATTCTAATAAGATGATTAGACATTATTTAGATACTTATAAATATATACCTTTATGGGTATTGATAAGAATATTATCCTTTGGAAAAGTTTCAAAATTCTATAGCCTTATGAAACAAAAAGAACAAAATAATATCAGTAGGAAGTTTAATATAAAAAGTAAAATATTAAAAGCATATTTAATAAATTTAGGTAATATACGAAATATATGTGCTCATGATGAAAAGTTATATGATGTTATCTTAAAACAGAGAATTAATACTACTTCCTATCATATAAAACTAAACTTAATAAAAAATGATGGTAAAACTGTATATGCAACAAGAGACTTATTTTCAAGCGTAATTATATTAAAAGTATTGTTAGAAAAAGAACAATTTAATGAATTTTATAATAGGATAATAGAGACCATAAAAGAATTAGAAAGTAAGCTTTTATCATTAAAAATAGATAAAGTTTTATATAAAATGGGTTTCCCTAAAAATTATAAAAATTTATTAGAATTGTAATTAAAATATGAATAAATTGTGTAGTAAA
Source organism: uncultured Clostridia bacterium (assembly GCA_949280815.1). GTDB lineage: Bacteria > Bacillota > Clostridia > TANB77 > CAG-508 > CAG-269. The sequence continues at coordinate 11,778 of CASDJM010000042.1, forward strand.
AAGCAATTAATTTTTTCAAAAATTGATACAAAAAATCATCTCTCGGAGAGCAAAAAAGGTTTTAGGAAATCTTCCTAAACAGCAAAAACGGTGTCAAAACACCAAGCTGGCGAATATTGGGCATTAAAAATAATCCTCAATATTCGTTCTTTTTTTGTACCCTTTTTTCTTTTTATATACCCATTTTAATCAACTACAAAAATTATGTGTTAATTTCATTTGTAAATTAAAGCTAGAAACTAGTCATTTTTCAAAATTAGTTTTAATAAAATTTACGAAGGTGAATAAACAATGAATGAAAATGATAAAGAGAAAAAAGAACAAGTTATTTATATATTTAACAATAACAAAGAAGATATAAATATACAAATACAAAAGAGTTTTATTTCATATATAAAAGATACAGTTAAAAGTGATAAAGAGCCTTGAAGATTTAGATAAATAGCTATATAATCTTTCTAGCAGGTGATTGCTAGAATAATGGAGGTGCAAATGGGTTTTAGCAATCAAATTACAATAAATAAAGCATTTAAAGTAGGAATATATATACGTTTATCTCGTGAAGATGGAGATAAGTTAGAAAGTGATAGTATTTCAAATCAAAGAGATATTTTACAAAGATACATAAAAGAAAATCAACTTATTTTTATAGATGAGTACAAAGATGATGGCATATCACGGAACAACTTTTGATAGACCAGATTTTATTAGAATGATACAAGATATAGAAAACAAAAAAATCAATATGGTTATTACAAAAGACTTATCAAGACTTGGAAGAGATTATATAAAAACAGGTTACTATATAGAAAACTATTTTCCAGAAAAAAATGTAAGATATGTTTCAATATTAGATGGTATAGATACTTTTTTAGATAGTACAAATAATGATGTCACTCCTTTTAAAGCAATTATAAATGATATGTATGCGAAAGATATTTCAAAAAAAATAAAAGGAGTTCTACGAGAAAAAGAATTAAAAGGAGAATATTTAGGAAGTATTGCTCCATATGGCTACAAGAAAAGTACAATATACAAAAATAAATTAGAGATAGATAAAAATGTATCTTATGTAGTAGAAAAAATATTCGAACTATATTTACAAGGAAATGGATTACAAAAAATATCAAATATTTTAGATAAAGAAGGAATTGATCCACCAAGTAAGTATCTTAATTTAAAACATCAAAGAACAACATGGAACCCTAAATCTATAAGAGCAATGCTTGTAAATGAAGTATATATTGGAAATACCGTTCAAAATAAATGTGTTTCTGTTTCTTATAAAGTAAAAAAACGAAAACCTAAAAATGAAAGTGAGTATATAAGAGTAGAAAATACACACGAGCCTATCATTGAAAAAGATATATTTATTAAAGCACAAGAAATTTTAAAAAGTAAAAAAAGTCTTTCAACACCAAAACATAATGAACTATTAAAAGGCTTAATATTTTGTCATAATTGTGGTAGACAGCTTAGAATTTGTTATCGAGGAAAGACTAAAAAGATTGGCTACATAGATTGTAGTCTAGCTAGAGGAAAAGATAAAAAATGTAAAACTTGTAACTATAATTATAATAAATTTGAAAATAAAGTGATTAATAATATAAAAGATATAGTTAATACCTTTTGCGATAAAAATGCTTTAAAATTGATATATGAGAAAAATAAAGATAGTTATTCTACACTTATAAAAGTTGAAGATGAAAAATTATTAAACATTAAAAATAAAATAGAAGATGTATCAAAAAAATTGGATAAAATGTATATGGACAACTTAAATGGAGTTATAACAGATGATGATTACTTCAGATATTCAAGAGATTTTATAGAACAAAAAGAAAAGCTGATAAAGAGTAAAAATGATATGAAAAACAAAATTAAAATATTACAAAATAAGATTCAAGTAAATCAAGATAAAGAAAAAACTGGTAAAATAATTGAAGAATTTTTGAAGTTTGAAAATCCAAGTAAAAAGATTTTGTTTGAATTAATTGATAGAATAGAATTAGATGAATTTAAAACCATATACATATACTTTAATTTTTCAGAATTAAAGATTGTGAAAGAACAATTAAATAATTCAGTAGGGGCGTGCATTGCACGTCCGTGCTCCAAAGAAACTGCTTAATTAAATACAAATCATAGTAAATTCTTCGAAGAACGGACGACCAATAGTCGCCCCTACATAGAGAAATAAATATTGGTAACTTTAGCAACACTTCACATTTAGCTTGGATGTATGATATTTACTGTAAAACAGGAATTAAAGTATCATTTCCAATCATTGCTGATAGAAATGGTCAAATTGCTCGAAAATATGGAATGATTGCCAATGACATCAGTAATACAGAAACAGTAAGAAATGTTTTTATTATTGATGATAAAGGAATTGTAAGAACCATTTTAATTTATCCATTAAATGTAGGACGTTTTATTCCAGAAATTATAAGAACAGTGCAAGCACTACAAATGGCTGATTGTAGCAAAGGTTCTACAGCAGCTAACTGGATGCCAGGTCAACCAGTGATTGTTCCTCCACCAAAGACTTTTGTAGCGTTACAAGCAAGAAATGAAGAGATTCAAAAAAATAGAAATGGAATTACTTGGTATTTGAGTTTTAAAGAACCACCAGAAAAATGTATTGGAAAAAAAGAAGAATTTAATAAATTAGAAAGCACAAAAAAAGAATGTTAAATTTTAAAATAATTTTATAAAAATTGCACATACTAAGAATGTAAAAAACGAAATTAAGATTTTTCTATTGCATAACTTATCCGTAATTCGTTATCATTCATATGGCTAAGAAATCTATGTAACGCGAATGCTAGAAAATCTAACTTTCGCATATTTATCTTGTAAAGAAAAATCCTTCTACTAGAAGAATTTTCTTACAGTATAAAAAAGTTTGGGAGGTACAAAATGGAAGAAAATCAAAAAATAAATTGTACAGTTTCAAGTTGTAAATACAATAACCAAGAAAAAGAAAAATGTACATTACAAGCAATTCATGTGGCACCAATAGATGATACCGATACAGAGACAGCAGATGAATCTATGTGTGCAAGTTATAAATATGAAGAAGAATAGGTAAAAGGTCAGAGATAAGATATTAAACATTCTTATCTCTGTATTTATATGATAGAAAAGTTTTATGAACATCCTATAATATAAGCAAGTTTAATAATATTCCAATATAGAACAGTTAATCTGGCTTTATGAGTAGCTTTTTCATCAATTAACTTCAGTTAGCATGAATTGTAACAAACTATAATAAAAAAACGAAACTTAAAATTTAAAATTACTTGACAGATTTAAAAAATAGAAATACAATAACAAAAAAGGAGGAGATAAATATGTTAGTAACAACAAAGGAAATGTTTGAAAAATCAATGAAGGAAGGATTTGCCATAGGTGCATTCAATGTAAACAATATGGAAATTATACAAGCCATTGTAGATGCAGCAGCACAGAGCAAATCACCAGTTATTTTACAAGCTTCATCTAGTGCTATTAAATATGCAAGAATTAATTATTTAATGAAAATGGTGCAAGCAGCAGTAGAAGAACATCCAGAAGTTCCAATTGCAATTCACTTAGATCATGGACCAGATTTTGAAACAGCTAAAATGTGTATTGATAATGGATTTACTTCTGTAATGATAGATGGTTCAAAATACGATTTTGAAGAAAATGTAGCACTAACAAAAAAAGTAGTGGACTACGCTCACAGCAAAGGTGTAGTAGTAGAAGCAGAACTTGGAAAATTAGCTGGAATAGAAGATGAAGTCAATGTAGATGCTTCTAATGCAATGTACACAGACCCTGCACAAGCACAAGAATTTGTAGAAAGAACAGGTTGTGATTCTTTAGCAATTGCAATTGGAACTAGTCATGGTGCTTATAAATTTAAAGGAGAAGCAAAATTAAGATTTGATATTTTAAAAGAAATCAAAGAAAGAATACCTAATACACCGATTGTATTACATGGTGCTTCTACTGTTATTCCAGAATTAGTAGAAATGTGTAATCAATATGGGGGAGACATACCAGGAGCAAAAGGTGTACCAGATGAAATATTACAGGAAGCAAGTACTTCAGGAGTATCTAAAATAAATGTAGACACAGACTTGCGTTTAGCTATGACAGCTGGAATTAGAAAAGTATTAGCAGAGGAGCCAAATGCTTTTGATCCTAGAAAATATTTAAAACCAGCAAGAGAATTAATCACAGAAACTGTAAAACATAAAATGATGGATGTTTTTGGTTCAAGTAATAAAATTTAGAAAGATGATTTTGGGGACGAAGGAAAAAATCATGATAAGATAGTGAATTTTGATATTCATCATGATTTTTCTTCGTCCCTAGAATGATACTCAATGTAAGAAAAGAATTTAGTATTGTTTATTTTTTAAATTAATGGCGATTTGTTTTTGAGCATCTTTTTTAGCTAAATCTTGACGTTTATCATAAAGTTTTTTTCCTTTACCAATACCTAAGCTTATTTTGACAAAACTTCCTGAAAAATACATACTAATAGGAATGAGGCTATAACCTTTTTGTTTAGTCAAACCAATTAATTTATTTGTTTCTTTTTTGTGTAATAATAATTTTCTATCACGCAAAGGATTTTTATTAAAAATATTTCCATGTTCATAAGGACTAATATGCATACCACAAATAAAAACTTCACTTTTTTTAATATAGGCATAACTATCTTTTAAATTAACTTTTCCAGCTCGAATGGACTTGATTTCTGTACCACTTAAAACAATTCCAGTTTCTATTTGATCTTCTATTTGATAATTATGATGTGCAGTTGGATTTTTTGCAATTAATTTTGTATTCATTAACATATACCTCAATTTAAATTTTATTTATTATAACATATATTTTAGAAGAACAAAAGAGAAATAACTTTTAATTTTATAAGAAAACAAAAAATATGTTACAGTTCAGCCTTATTATTTGTTGTTCTTATGAGAAAAGAGCAAGGATGACCAGTAACAAAAACTTTAAAACTTAAAAATAAGAAAAACACTTTCTTTATATTTAGGAAGTTCAGAGTACTTTCACATAATATAAAAAGTTATTAAAAGGTTTTCCTTTTAATAACTTTTTATATTAGTCTTTTCCATTATCATCAGCAGAACGAAGTTGCATTGAATAATACCAAATTAAAGCTACAATTGCAATAGCAGCAATACCCATAATAAGCCAAGTCCAAGCATTAGCATTCATACCCATAAAGGTATTATTGGTTGCAGCTGTTCTAGTTGCTGTATAATTATTATTTGTAGTACCTGTTGTAGAATATCTCTTGTTGTTATCATTGTTATTATTATTGTTGTTGTTGTTCATAATAGTATTTCCTAGATTGTTAGCACCTTCTTCCATTTTTTCAGTCGCGTTTTTAGAAGCATTGGAAATATCTTTAGCAGCATCTTCAACTGCATTTTCAGCACCACCAACTACGTCTCTAACACCATTTGCTGCATCTTGTAAACCATTATTAGCAAAACAAACAGAGAAAGAAAAGATACCAATAATAAGAAGTGCAACACTAGTTAATAATTTTTTGTACATAAAATTATCCTCCTATTTAAAATTTCAATAAGATTATTAGTTTTCATATATCGATATGAAAATTAAATTCTATGAATAGTATTGAAAAAAATGGAGAAAAATATACGTACAAAAACGTCAAAAAAACTCTCAAAAATGAGAGTTTTTGACAATTTATTTTTTTAATCGAATTAATATGGCAATTGATAATAAAATTAATAATATACCAATTACAATTAACAATATATTAAGGATATTAGATAAATCTAAACCAGAACTAGAAGTTGAATTTACGTTACTTACGGTAGTAGATGAGTTGGACGAAGTTGTATTATATGTATTTGTACTGGAATTATTAGTGTTAGTTGTAGTGGAATTGGTATTAGTACTAGAATTAGTATCACTCGAATTTGAAGTAGTATTCGCATCAATATTATTATTGGTATCTGATTCATCTTGATTATCTGTATTAGAATTTGCAGTTGTATTGGTATCAGAAGAATTGCTTGTTAAGTTAAGATTATCTGTTAAATCATCTGTCATATCTAAATCAACAGCATAACAGAAATGAAATCCTAATAAAAAAGTTACCATTATAAAAATTAAAATTATTTTTTTTGTTTTGTTCATTTATTTTCCCTCCATAAAAACCTATTAGGCTGATTTCTTTTGTTCTTGTATATGATAACACATAACGTTAAAAATTGTCTAGTCAAATTTATAAATTTATATAAATTGCTTGACAAACAAAAACATATGTTCGCAATGTAAGCAAGGAAAAAATAGAATATATAAAAAATTGGAAGAAGTTATTTTGTAAAAAACATGGGATTTATAGGAGGACGAAAACTATGAATAGTAAAAATAATCAAACAATTAATGCAGTAATATTTGATATGGATGGAACAATGATTGATACAGAAAAAATAAAAGAAAATAGTTGGAAGTATGCAGGAGACAGTCAGAATCTTGTAATAGATGATAAGATAATATCCGAAATGAGAGGAACAAATAAAGAATATTGTAAAGAGCTATTATGCAAAAAGTTCAAAAATATTGACTTCAAAAAGTTATATAATGATAGAAATAAATTTATAGAAAAATATATAAATATTAATGGAATAGAAATGAAGAAAGGTTTAATTGAAATACTTCAATTTTTAAAAAATAATAATTATAAAATAGCAGTAGCAAGTTCCTCAGAAAAAGAGACTATTAGACGATACTTAGCAAAGATTAAGGTATTAGAATTTTTCGATGTTATAGTTGCAGGAGATATGGTAAAAAAAGGAAAACCAAATCCAGAGTTTTATCTAAAAGCTGTAGAATTATTAAATGTAACAAAAGAACAGTGTATTGGTATAGAAGATAGTAATAATGGTATATTATCTGTTTATCCAGCAGGATTAAAGTCCATAATGATACCAGATTTAGAAGAACCACAGAAGAAGTTAGAAATATAACGTATAAAAGATTAGATTCATTAGTAGAGGAAATACAAGTATTACAAAATATAAAAGTAAGTTTATAAATTAAAAAATAGAAGAAATAGGAGGTTTTTATATATGGTACAAAATGACAGGAGTACCTACGCTGAGCAATTAGTGAAAACTAAAGAATTAGGAAAAGAAGAACATAGTTTACAACTCAATTTTTGACTGGTACCTCTCAAGAGCCACATATTAACCTGGCAAAGATAAGCCATAAGCTGAGGTCCAGTCATTGGATGTCAATTAAAAACACGAACAGAAAACCTATGAAACTCTAAGGAAAGATAGAAAATGCCAATTCTGCATTTTTGTAATAATTAAAAAAAGTGACAGGAAAAATAGTAAAATTTAATTAATAAATGTAATTACCTAAAAACAAAAGAAAGGGAAAATAAAAATGAATAAAAAAACTAAAGAAAATAAAAAAGAACAAAAAGATAATTATAAAGTAATTTGCAAATTTGATAAAGATGGACCAAGTTTTCAAAAAGTAATGGAAACAATATTAATAAACAAATTAAATAATATAAAAGATTAATCAAAATTACTTGACATTACAAAACAAATGTTTTAAAATAATATCACAATAGTATCATAATAAATTAAAAAAATAAATATACCAATAAATGAACAAAAAGATAATCTTAAATATGCTATTATGAGTATTTAGATAGTGTAAAGTAATCTATGAAAAAATGAAATATGGAAATAATTTCCATAAAT
>CASDJM010000043.1 GCA_949280815.1 uncultured Clostridia bacterium
TTCTCTTTTAATCTTGTTTTTCTTCTTTACAATGCTAATCATACCACACCATCCTTTTCAAGATAAAGGTGACAAAAAAATCAACCTTTACAGTTGATTTATCAATACTTTCGTCTGGTGCGACGATTTTACTTAATGGAGCGAATCACATACAATTTACGAACTCTGTTCTCTTTCTATAAATATTATAAATGAATTGTTATTAAATTTCAATGGTAGTATGGAAAAATATGTCTAAATATGTTATTATTATAATAGATTTGTATCATTAAAATTATGATACTTTTTATTTGACATAAAACAAAAAGGAGGGATAATATGTCAGTAAATACTTATTTAAGTAATTGTGCTTCTGATTTGGTGCTTTCTTCAAGTGAAAAAGATAGCATAACTACTTCTATAAATACTTTAGAAACAAGGTTAACATCTTATTTTGGGAGAGATATTAAAGAAAAATTCAAGTTTGGTTCTTACACTAGAGGAACTATATTGCCTAGAAAAGTCGATGATGATTCGGATATTGATTATATGATTGTCTTTGATAATTCAAATAATTATAAGCCACAAACATTTTTAGATAGACTAAAGAGATTTGCAGAAGCAAAGTATTCTACTTCAGAGATTTACCAGTCTTCTCCTACAATAGTTTTAGAACTTAATAATATAAAGTTTGAATTAGTTCCTGCTTATAAAAGTTTTGGAACGTACTATATACCAGACAGTAATGGCGGATGGATGGCAACATATCCTAATGATTTTAATGATAAACTTACTGAAGCCAATAATAATTGTTCTTATAAAATAAAGCCATTGGTAAGACTAATTAAACATTGGAATGTTAATGTGAACTATCACGATTTGACCTCATATAAAATAGAAGAAAGAATAGCATATAATATGACTTATTCATATTATTCTTGTACTAGTTATACAGATTATGTAAAAAGAGCATTTGACGAAATGAAAAATTTAACAATTGATACTGCCATTTTAAATAGAATAGATAGAGCCATAGAAAGAGTTAATAAGGCTATTGAATATGAAAATGATAATAAACCTTATTTCGCTTCTGAAGAAATAAAAAAAGTTTTTCCAGAGGTATAGTTATGGATGAAGAAAGAAAAGATGAGATTCAAGATTTATACGATAGAGCCAATAAAATAAGTAATTTTGGAAATATATTATTTTTGTTAACTATTATAATATCATTTATTCTATTATTTGATTTTAAACATAAAGATGTATTTATAACATTAAGTATTGCTTTAACTCTGGGCTATATAGTATTATCTAATATAAATGATATATATTTTAGCAACTTGGCAGAAATGGAAAGAAGAAAGTCCCTTTTAAAAGAATCTTTTAATATTAATATAACTTTAAAAGAAACAAACAAGTACTATAATAATGATGAAATACCATCTATAAAAAAACTGGGACTTAACTGTTATGAAAGTGCTTTTTTTACCAAAAAAGTCGTAGATAAAATGATGTTTGCAAATATCATTAAAATAACTATTTTCATTCTTATATATATAATTTTAATGATACAATTAGAGTATTTGGAACTATTATTAGTAATCACTCAAACACTATTCTCAGCAGAAATATTATTCTATTTTATAAAGTTATGCTATTATAAATTTCAATTAGATAAAATATGTAAAGAATTTCAAGATATTTTCTTTATTCGAGGAATATCTAGTAATATGGAAGTTTTATTACTTGATGCTACTATGGACTATGAATGTTTAAAGAGTTATTGCAAGATAGAGACTTCAAGTAAAATTTTTAATAAGTATAATAAAGTATGGTCGGACGAATGGAATAAATTATTAAAAAAATTAAAAAAACAGGAGGAAGAATGGCAGAACTAACAGTTTTAGATCAAAAAATTTCTTATTTTAAAATAGAAGATGAAGATTATATTTCGATAACAGATATGCTTAAATCTAAAGATGGTGATTTCTTTGTATCTGATTGGTTAAGAAATAGAAACACTATTGAATTTTTAGGTATTTGGGAAGAAATTCATAATCCTACTTTTAATTATGGCGAATTCGCCATAATTAAAAGTCAAGCAGGATTAAATAGTTATAAAATTAGTGTTAAGGAATGGGTAGAAAAAACAAATGCAATTGGAATAATGTCAAAAGCAGGAAGATATGGTGGAACTTATGCACATAAAGATATTGCTTTTGAATTTGGTATGTGGATTAGTCCAAAGTTTAAATTGTTGCTTATTAAAGAATTTGAGAGATTAAAAGCAGAAGAACAAAAGCAACTAGGTTGGAATGCTAAAAGAGAGCTTTCGAAAATAAATTACAGAATACATACTGATGCGATTAAGCAAAATTTAATCCCTACTCAATTAACTAAAGAACAAATTAACTATATTTATGCAGAAGAAGCAGATGTTTTGAATATGGCATTATTTGGTATGACTGCAAGAGAGTGGAGAAGTAAAAATCCAAATTTAGACGGAAATATTAGAGATTATGCTACTATAAACGAACTAATATGTTTAGCAAATTTAGAAAATCTTAACTCTGTATTTATCAATGATGGATTAAAACAATCCGAAAGACTAATAAGGTTAAATCAAATTGCTATTTCACAAATGCAAATTCTTAATGATAATGATATAAAATATTTAAATGGAGGTACATAGTATGACTTCTGTGACGCAAAGAATAAAACAAATTACACAACCACGTGGTGGCTATCTAAAGCCAAGTGAATTTGAAAAAGAAGAATTTATAGATAACGAAATTTTAAAAGAAGAAAATATTCATAGCAGTTTAGTCGGTCTTGCTGTTGATTATTTAACAAGACTTATGTTGGATACCTTGCCAGAAGAAGCATTTAAAATTTCACTTCTTGGGGCTAGTATAATTGGTGAAGAAAGAAAAGCATATAATCTATTAAAATCAATAAAAGGAATAGATAATTTGTCAATTTACTATGCTTGCAAATTAGTAGGATATGATGTTTGTTTTAGAGCTGGTCCAATGGGTTATAAAGAAGTAGATGAGATAGAAGCCGATACTAATACAATTAACAATATAAAAATAATGGTTAAAAGAAGTATTTTATTTTTTAATAGGTATGGACCAATAACTAAAGATGGGTTTACTTTTGAAGGTGGATACACTAAAATTATTGATACTGGAGACGGCGATTTTTTAACATCTGATACATTATGGGATTTTAAAGTTAGTAAAAACAAGCCCACATCCTCACATACTTTGCAATTATTAATTTACTATATTATGGGAACCCATTCTATTCATAGTGAGTTTAATTCTATAAAGAAATTAGGCATTTTTAATCCTAGAACTAATTGTGTATATTTACAAAATATTTCGAGTATTCCTCAAGAAATAATAGACGAAGTTTCAATAAATGTAATAGGATACATTAAGGATGATTCTAGTAGTGATAATACGAAAAATAAAGAAGTATTCCTAGACTGTAATAAGATGCTTTCAATGGCAGAAATAATGAGAACATTATCTTGTTCGAGATATATGGTTATGAAATATTATTCAGAAAAAAACTTACCATTAGTTAAAATAAATAATAAATACTTTATCAACAAATGTGATTTAATTGAGTGGTTGGAACGAATGGAAGAAGAAAGAAAAAAGCAACAAATGACATCATTAATCATTGGTATTGTAGCTATTGTTTTTATGGTTATAATTATGCTTGTTATGTTTAAAAGCATAGGAAGATAATATTGAAAGTAAACAATTAAAGAGCCATACCTAGGCTCTTTTATCATGCTATTTAAATTATTTATTGTAAAAATGCTTCAAAACTTAAAAAGTGAATTTAAGTTTTGAGGCGTTTTGTTTGGGCATATTTATTTTTTCAGTCTGCTTATCCAGAAGTCAAAATCTATCATTTTATTTTTTAAAAATTCTTCATCTTCAAAATAGCCAAAATTGTGAAGTCTTTTTTTGAGTTTTAATAATTCGTTTATGCTCTCCTCTAAACTTTCAACAATATAGGTTATGTCGCTATTAGATAAAGAATTTATTTTAAAATCATTAATCAATTTTCTAATAAGTTTAGATTGAGATAATTTCATTTTGGAAGATTTTTCTTCTAGCATTTTCTTTTCAGTTTCGTTTAGAAAAACATTAATTTTTATATTTCTTGTTCTCATTTTTTTAAAATTTCCTTTCTAATTTTGAGGGTATGGGATTTCCCATAAATAGAAAACATGCGGGAGTAGGTTTTCAGTGCTGGCTAGGACATAAATCTTAATTTGTCCTCACACATTTTCGGTATAAATTAGTTCCTTTAAAATAATTTCTTCAGCCATATTTTTATAATTATTCATTCGTTTTACCCATTCAAGTTGGTTATTCATTTTATTTTTTTCAGATAGTAATTTATCAGAATTTTTGTATTGTTCCATTAAAATATTTAATCTATTTTCTGATTCAATACTAATTGAAATAAGATGATTTGTTAGTTCATTTTTCATTAAAAGGGTTGTATAAAGCGACTTATTATTTTCTTTCAGATAGTGTAATCTTAAATAGCCATATTTGTTAATTTTCTCACTATTTTGTTTTTTTATTGTTAAGTTTGGTAATAAATAATCACCAACTTTTGTATAATTTAATTCCATTTTTTCATCTCTACATTTCTTTACTTTTAATATTTTTTTCATAAAAATCTACTGATTTTGTTTTAGAATTGCATTTAAAATATCCTTGTTCTTTGTTTTTATCAATAACTCTAATAGTAAATCTATCAATTAAATATACATCAAACTCGCCAATAGATAATTGCCTTTTTAGATAATCAAGAACTTTAAATTGTTCTATGGTATCTACTTGATTCTTTAAAATATTTTCTTTCGTTAATTGTTTCATTGATAACTCCTTTCATTTTTAATTTGTTTTGACTACTTCTTTTTTAGGCACTAATAATAGAAAATCTTTAGAAACATTCCCCTCAAAATAGGGACTGCCAATTATACCATCTACATAGAAATGACTATGTGCTTTAGCGAAAAAATCATCTACAAATTCACTTGAATATTCATTGCTTGTCATTTTTAGAATGGATAAAACGTCATAATCTTTTTTCTTGATTTCTAATTCTTCTTCAGTTATTCCATTTAGATATTTAATACCAACAGTATCATTTTTAAGAACAATGTATAAGTATTTAATAAATTCTGTACTACTTTTTGTGATAAATTCATCAGTAAATTTTATATATTTAATATCAATGTTGTAATTATCATCTCTTGTGATTTCTATGCCAGATATAAGCCTATGAATCATATCTCGTTTGGCTTTTCTTGATAGTAAATTGTAGAAAAAAGTGAAGTTCATCATCTTAGCATTCTTGAATACTAATTTGTCATTTTCCCTTTTACAGTCTAATTTTTTTAGTAGTTCTGTTGTATATTCTTTTGATTCGTTATCTGGATCAAGAGTAATTTTCTTTTTGTTTAGTTTTTCAATTTCTTTTTTGATAACATCATTTTTATGGTTAATCGTTTCAACATCTAGTGTAGAACTCAAATATAAATCAACTAATCTTTTTTCTTGTAATTTTAATTTTTCAATGGCTTTTTCTATTTCTTTTACATCATTACTTTTTGTAGAATTACAAGTGATAATTTCATTGTTTGTTCCCATCATAAAGATAGTTAATTCTTCTAAAACTCGTCTTAATTTAACTTCTATTTTTTCGGTATTATAATGAAGTCCATAGCCACTGCAATTATGATTTTTACATCTTAAATGATAATAAACTTTTTGTTTTCCATTTGGATATTTAAAAGATTCTGATGAAGCCATAATACTACCACATATCGGACATTTTACTAATCCTGAAAATAAATGAATAAACTCTCCATAGTTTGAGTGTTTGTTTTTTACTAATACATTTCTTGTAGCATTCCAAGTTGTTTCGTCTATAATCGGTTCACAATAGTCTTTCACTCTTAAAATATCTTGTTGTTTTCGCTTATATTTTCCATATTCAAACACACCAATATAAATTGAATTAGTTAGAATTTTATAAACTCTATCTGCTCTCCATTTACCATTTTTTAGATATGCATTATTATCTTGCATAATAGTAGCAATACCTCTAGTAGAATTACCTTCTTGGCATAGTTTAAATATTTCTTTTACAACTTGTGCTTCGATAGGTTCTATTTCTAAATGTCCTGTATCTTTATTTCTAGTATAGCCATAAGGTGCTTTACTAGGGTGGACTTTTTCTAAAGCCATTTCTTCCATTGCTCTTTTTGTTCTCGCACCGATTTCTTTTCTTTCCCTTTGACCGAATACTAAATTCATACCGAATATCATTTCTCCATTAGCAGTAGATACATCATAAGGCTCGAGTATTAACTCAATTTTAACATCGTATTCTTCACAATAATTAAGTAACCAAAAGCCATCATAGTTGTTTCTGGTAAGTCTATCTACTTTAATTGCAATTAACTTATCAATCTTTTTAGATTTAATATCTGCAAGTAGTCTTTGCATTTCAGGTCTCATTAAGTCTTTTCCAGAATGACCTGCGTCATTATAAACATCAACAATACTATAATCGTTTTTCTCACAATATTCTTTAATCATACGAAGTTGTGAATCAATAGAATAGCCATTATCTCTTTGGTCATCTGTACTTACTCTTACATATACTGCACATCTCATAAAATAATCATCTCCTCACTTGTTTCCTCACTGAAAGGTAAAATAGCAAACACTATATTGAGAATTTTTTAAATTTATCCTCCCAATTGTTTCCTCAATAAATTGATTAAAAACAGATACCTTTCATCTGTTTCCTCACTAAAATGGAAAAAGTGAAGTCTAAATTTTAATTTTCTTTAAAATTTGGATAATTTCTGATAATGAATATTTTTGATTATGCTCTTTAATATAAAATGGTTTGTTAGATATTTCGTTAATTTTATACTCTAGTATTGTAAGAGTAGTAGTATATGTAATTAAGTATTCAGTAGGTTCTATAACTTGTAAATTAGTATGTAATAATTGTTTAATTGTTCCTTTCTTAACTTTGTAAGTATAATCTTTGATAACCTCCAAGATTTCGTTATTTGGCTTTAATGTTTCAATAACTTTAAATTCTAACATCAAAAAAGTCCTCCTTCCTAGAAAGAGAACTTTAAGCCTTTAAAAAAACAAAAAACTCACGAACTTGTTACAGTCCGTAAGTTGTTTTCAATTGGAGCGGGTAGCGGGAATCGAACCCGCGCTATCAGGTCGGAAGCATGACATTCTACCACTAAATTATACCCGCAAATCTTTTAGCTTGTTCCAAAGTACCCTAAATTTATACTTTAATAATCATATTAATTTTTGGTGGAGATGAGGAGAGTTGAACTCCTGTCCATAATACTTTCCAAATAGATTTCTACAAGTTTAGTTTATTTTTTATTTTCATTTTGTTTTCACCAATAAACAGGTTAAAACAAAATATAGCTTTTTAAGATACCCACTACTTCAAAAGCAAAAGTAGTTTTGTTTCCCACATTATTATGACACTTTATTAAAATTTGTGGGGAATTTTAATAAAACGTAGCTACATCTTAGGCAGCTAATGCTAATTCGTTATTATCAGCGTTTATTTTTAATTTTCGCTTTTTTTAAGTGGCCAAGCGAACATCCACTACTTGCTACCTATTCTTCTGGTAATATGTCGAAACCATTACATCCCCATATGCTTTTTTATTATACTATATTTCTTGTTAATTATCAATAATTTCTCTTGAAAATCATATACTATTTTAGGTGATTATTATGAGTATTATTTCTACTAATGTTTCTTATAATTCAAATATTTTGAGACAAAATTTAAGTATATTATTAAGAACTTATCCTTTTCTTAATATCCAAACAGTTGGAAATAGTGTTTTAGGAAAACCTATTTATGTGATTAAATTAGGTAATGGATCTAAAAAGGTATTTTATTCTGCCTCTATTCATGCAAATGAATGGATTACCACTCCTATTCTTATGAAATTTGTAGAAGATTATTGCATATCCTATGTAAATCGTTCTAATCTTTATGGCTATTCTATTCGTAATCTTTTTAATTCTACCTCTATTTATATTATGCCTATGGTAAATCCAGATGGAGTTGATTTAGTAACTGGAAATCTTGCTGTAAGTTCCCCTAGTTACCAAAAAGCCTTACATATAGCAAACCAGTTTTCTAGCATTCCTTTTCCTAATGGCTGGAAAGCAAATTTGAATGGTGTGGATTTAAAAAACTATCAACCATTTTGAAAAGTCTTGATTGTTGATTTACAAGACTTCGCTTGTTTTATTGTGAAACAACAAGGTTCTGGGGCACCTCACCCACAAGCTTAGCTTGTGAGGTGGGTCAGGTTCTTATAAATTTAGTGATTTTTCATCATTTTTAGCCTGTTTTTTGTATATTTTCGTTAAGCAATTCTTCAATTTTGATAAATTCCTCTAAATTTTCATTAATAGAATTTAGTTTTGAAAAATTAAAATATATATACACATTTTTGTCTTTGTCTATTTCAATTTTATTGATTAGTCTGTATAAATACATTTTATCTATTTGCTCAAACTTTAAAAAGTTTTCTATTAATTCATCTAATTGTTTTTCTTCTTTTGTTTTGTTTTTACTGCTTATTTTTTCTTCTGTTCCAATTAATTTTTCCTCTAATTCTTCTTTTTGTTTCATTAGATTACTTCTGTCAAATATAAGTTTTTGTGATACTCTAATGTAATCTTCTTCAAGTATTATACCTTGTAATTTATCCATATACATCTTATCTAAGTTGTTATTTATATCTAATATTGCCTTATCAATTTGTTCTAATTTTTTCTTATATCCATCTCGAATATCAAGTGTTTTGTTTTGATATTTCTCATAGATTGAATAAAAAATATCTTTGTCTGCATATATCTGACAGATTTTTTTTATCACATAAATAATATGATTTTCAAACTTTTCATAGTTAATACTTAATGGATAACAGCCTCTTTTTTTATGGTCGCTACAAGTTATATATGGATGTGATTTTGCATTTCTTTTTGAGTTCTTTTTAAGCACAATTTGCAGTTTTCTTTTGCAATGATAACAGTAAAGTAACCCTCTTAATAAGTAATCATATTTAAGTTTTGTATTTGTTCCTCTTTTTTCAAGAATACATTGTACTTTTTCAAAAGTGTCTTTGTCGATAATAGATTCGTGCGTATTATCAACTCGTATCTGATTTTCTTTTTCTACAGTTCTTATTTTATGTACTTTATATGAAACAACGGATTTCTTATTTTGGACTGTGTTTCCAATATACACTTCGTTTTTTAACATATTGCATAAGGTTACTTCATTCCAATCATACCCAGTTTTGTTTTCATCTTGTAATAATCTAGTTTTTCTATAACCAGTAGGGGATAAGTATTTGTTGGAATTTAAGTAATTTACTATTTCTACACTACCATGTCCATTTGCATACATATCGAAAATTTTCTCTACAATGTTTTTTACTTGTTCATCTACAATTAGTTTATTTTTTGTGCTAGGATTCCTTTTATATCCGATATGCTGGGATGCTACACATATACTCTCCATTCTTTTGCTTTTCCTTATAGACACTTCTAATTTTCTTTGATATATCCTTAGCATAATAATCATTCATAATTGCTTTAAAAGGCGTTATATCATTATTTGTGCTATCTATATATGTGTCTATGCCATCTGTTATTGCAACATATCTTATATTGTTTTGTGGAAAGTAATTTTCTATGTAATGTCCTGTTTTAATATAGTCCCTTCCAAGTCTTGATAGATCTTTTGTTATAACCATATTAATAGTTCTGTTCTCAATATCTTGTAGCATTCTATTGAATCCAGGTCTATCAAATGTAGTTCCAGAGATACCATCATCAACATATTCTTTGATGAGTTCTAAACCATTTTCCTTTACATATCTTTGCAAAATATTTCTCTGATTACCGATACTTTCGCTTTCTTGTTTGTCGCCATCTTCACGAGATAGTCTTATATATATACCGTACTTTGAAGTTTTTGACTTCTAAGTCTAACATCTACCCTCCTATCCGTAATCATCTACAAGTACTATTTTAACGTGCTCTGTATTAATTTGCAAATATTATTTCATTTTCGTAAAGGTTACCTTTTATCCGTTTTTAATTTTTCAATATAATCTTTAAAAATTAGCCCTACTGTTTCTTTCACATCTTGTTTTTCTTCTGTAAAAATACAATATGTATTAAATTCTAAATTATCTTCTTTTATAGTTTGTTTATCTTTCTTCACATCGGCACCAACTCCTATATTTTTATTAAAGTATCTAATACAGAATATTAGAGAAAATGACTTGGTATTACACTTATAGTAAGTATATTGTTAAATATTCATATCTATAAAAAAGCATAAAAAGCCGAGCCTAAGATTTTCTAACAAATGAAATTTTTAAGAAAATCTAAGACTTGGCATAATTATCTTCTACAGAAATTTATCATACTATGATAAATTTCTTAGAATATAAAAAAGAACACCCAATAATGTTTTCACACTATTAGGTGTTTCTATTTATGCAAAAATCTACTAACACTTTTTATAACTAGAATATCTACGTGGCATAAGGTTTTGCCACGTTTTTGGTTTACTTTTTATACAACAACTTTTGAACGTAACAATCTATATGTAATACCAAAGTCATATTACATTTACAGCCATATTTTATAATGCTTTATTTTATTTGTCAAGACCTATTTAGAAATTTTTTACATTCCAAAATTAAGTTTATTGCATCTGAAAAGCCGTATTTTGTAAAACTTTTCATTTTCATAAGCCCCTATAATGTTAATTTTATCTATGTAACTATCTAGGCTATTTCTAACTTCTTCTAATTTTTCTGAATTGTTTGATAAATCTTTTATTATTGCAAATAACTTATCATAACTATCATTATTTCTTGTTAGTCTTTTTATTTTTTGCCTATCCATTTCTGTTAATGCACATAGACTTTCTTCTCTACTTTCAAATAAATTTTCTAATACTACATTTTCATTTTCGCACATATTTACTACCTCCATATTTATAATTTACTTGTAGTATAACGTGCTCAAATTAATTTGTCAGCCCTTTTTAGTAATATTTTTTAATATAAATTCTTCCGTTAATTTACCAAATATTGCACTTTCTATCTTATTTTTTAAAATAC
Organism: uncultured Clostridia bacterium; assembly: GCA_949280815.1. GTDB lineage: Bacteria > Bacillota > Clostridia > TANB77 > CAG-508 > CAG-269. The sequence continues at coordinate 11,240 of CASDJM010000043.1, forward strand.
GGATGTTATCATATCTATCAACATTTTTCAAAAACCAAGTACTTATATCTGTACCTTCTATAAAAGTTCTTTCATCTTCTTTAAGTTTTTCAATAATCAGAATAATACCTTTTCTTTTTCTGCTTTATTTAACTCTTCATATTTAATGCAATCACCTATTCTTGAAAACATAGCAGGCCCCAATCTTTCTTTAATCTCCTCTTCATTAACTATCTTATAAACCTTTGTCATTGGGTTTCTTTCTGATGCTTGTCCATTTTTATTTAGTTCTTCCATTTGTTTGCAATTTTCTATTGCAATATGTAACTTTCCATCTTTCGTAACTTTTTCAAAGATGTTAGGATCATTTTTACTATAATTACCTAATCCATTCTTTTGAAATTCTTTGTTAAGTTCATCTAAAATATCATCTTTAGAAATATATTTAGTTACTTTCTTTAAATGTGCTAATAACCAAAGTTCGAAATTAGGGTTTGACCAACAAGCGTTATAATTACAATTTTCTATTGCTCGGTTAAATTGCTCATCACTATAATCATCTTTATCAAATATTACCCAAACTTGTCCATATACCTTACTTGCATAGTTTGCAAATTTTTGAGTATATTTTACTAAATCTGTAGTATTTCTTCCTGTGCCTTTTATTTCAATATTAGGAATTAGCACATCTACTTTATTGCCATATTTCTCATTTATCTGTTTCTTTAATCCATTAAAATAATTAGGCTCTGTTTTCTTTCCTTCACATATAATTAAGTAATTGGCTGGTGCCCGCCTTTTACTTTTTAATTTATCTCTTCTTGAAATATTATTATTTCTCATAGTTTATCTCAAATTCTTCTAATACTGGAATAGCACCATATCTTCCAGTTAAATAGTCTTTATTGTATGTTGCATCATTTCTAACTTTTTTACCTGAACTTTTATCATCTTCTAATATATAATCTGATAATGCGTATATTTCTGAAATACCATCTCTATTTTTCTCTGCAAACCATATTTCATCTCTTCTAAAAGTATCTTTATTTAAGTTTACTGTATCATGTGTTGAATAAATTAACTGTCCATTACCAATATTAGTTTCACTATTATGGAATAAATTAATAATATATCTTGTTAATAATGGATGAAGTTTTGCATCTAATTCATCGACAAATAAAACCGTTCCATATTTTAATGCATCCATAAAGAAATCAAACAAGTGAAACATCTTTATAGTACCATTTGATTCTAATTCAAAAGGTAATGCCCTTAATTTATTATCTTCACCTCTGTGAATTAACTCTACTTTTATTTCTCCATCACCATTTTTTACTTGTTCTATAGACTCTGGTGTGGTCTTTATTCCTTCTATCCCTGAATCAAATGCTTTTATAAATTTTAATAACTCATTTTTATAATTTTTATCGTTTAAAATACTTCCTGATACCCTGTCATTTATAAAAGTTTCAAATTCTGAATCTCCTAGATCTAAATAGTTAGTATTCATAAACCATAAATATACACTTGCAAAATCCTCATCAGAAGAATGTAGTTTACTATATAAATTTAAAAATAATGTACTTTCATCTACATTAAATTTTTCTTTATTTTTAGGCATATTTATCTCTTTATTTTGCCTTTCAAATATTACTGAGTAAGTGTTTTTTTTCTTTATATATAACCATTCTGATATAATTTTATCTTTTAGTATCTCGAATCCATATTTATATATTTTATTGTTTTTTGCAAATATTTCTACTTCTAATGCAATTGGTTCTTCATTTATCATAAAACTATAGCAATTTTCATTATCAGTTGCTAGATAAGGCTTTATAGCATCATTACTAACTAATATTCTTGTTTTCATATAATCAAATGCTTGCAATACATTTGTCTTTCCACTTGCATTAGCACCATATATAGCTGCTACTTTTAAAAGATCAATATTTTCTGTTTTAGCAATGTTGTATTCGTGTTCTTTTAATGATGTAGCTTCCATATCTAGTAAATTTTCATCTTTGAAGGATTTAAAATTTTTAAAACTAAATCTAATTAACATTTTGATTTCTCTCCTCTCATACTATATTATATGCTAATTTTTATAAAATATCAACATTTTTGAGATTTTTTCTCAAAATTCATAATTTGTTTCTATTAACTCTTTGCCATACATCTAAATCTAATTTTTTAGTAATTAAATCACGTATTCTATATTGTGCTCTCATAATATCATACATTCTTGCTCTTAAATTTGCTATTGCTAAATCATCTGCTTGTGTTAAAAATTTGCACAAATGTCTAATTCCTTTTGCAATCTCTTTTATTTCTTTGGTGTTTTCCGAAAATGCACTTAAAATTTCATCTTGTCCTTTTAAATCTACTTGTGTTACTTTTTCATAAATTGCAGCATCTCTTATGTAATTTGACAAGTATCTGTATCCATACATTTCTGCTTTTGTTTTTATTAAAGTTTTCTCTTCTTCTGAAACTCTTACTTTTAACATTTCAGTTCTATCTTTTGAATTAAATTTCATAATATCACACTCCTTAAAATTTTAATTTTATCATTGAAAACTTACTCATATAATAATATCAAATTAGCAAAGCGAAATTTGATATTTTAGAGCAAAGACTTTTGCTCCGAATGGTAGGGTATTTTTTTGTGCCTAACATTCGCCAGCTTGGCATTTTCTTATGACTAATTACAAAAAATATAGCATTAGTAAGACTTCGGCTATAATTATAAATAGAACAACTACAATAAAATCAAATAAAAGCATAGATTTTGCAAAAATCTATGCTTTTATTTGTTATGCGTAGAAGTTTGAAACCGAGCGAGGTTTCAAAAAGAGTAAGAAAAAGTTGTAAAACTTTTTCTTGCTCTTTTTCAATAAATGCAGATATGCAATTTATTGAAAATCTAACAAATGACAAGTTCATTTGTTAGGAAAAAATCAAAAATGCGAATAGCAATTTTTGATTTTGGGTTGTAGGGTTGCCAAACCCTGCCATACAGGACAAACTTGTTTGTCTAGTATGTTAGACATTCAAAGAATATCTTGAGCAAAGAAGGAGGTGCAAGAAGATATGAGCTATGCTATTATAAGAAATGATAAATTAACAAGAGTGGATGCACAAGGATCATATATTCACAATGATAGAAGGTCAAAAGGTCATTCTAATAAAGATATTGACCCTACAAGAACACATCTTAATTTTTGGTGTAAGAAAAATGAACTAACTTATATAAGAGAATTTGATAAAATGAAAAAGGAATATGATTTAAAAGGCACTATTAAAAGTAATAGTAATATCATGTGTGAAATGATGATTACTTCTGATAATGCTTTTTTTAATAAGATTGGTTTAGAAGAAACTAAACGATATTTCAAAGAAAGTTATAAATTTGTATGTAATTACAAAAATCTTGGAGAAAAATATATTGTATCAGCAGCGGTACATTTAGATGAAACCTCTCCTCACATGCACCTAGTATATATACCAGTAATTCATACAAAAGATACAGAAGGAAATGACATTGATAAAATATGTTGTAGAGATTTTTGGAAAGGTAGAGATAGTTATAGACAATTACAAAATGCTTTTCACAAATATATAACTTCAAAAGGCTTTGATTTAGAAAGAGGTTTGCCAGTAGAAGAAACAGGAGCAAAACATGAAAAAATAGAAGATTTAAAGAAATTAACCAATTTTGAAAACACTAAAAAAGTATTAGATAATATAAAACTAGAATTACCAGAAACACCATATATAAATGATATTAAACTCATAAAACTTAATAGAGAAAAAGTGGAAAATGGAATTATTAAACCTAAAGATGATAAGATTATGGAATTGTATCAAGAAAATCTAAAATTGCATAATGAACTATCAAAACAAGTCAATTTAGTTAATAAGGCTGAAAAATATCAAAATGAAAGAGATTCCATACTTGCTGATAACAAAGAACTTCATAATCAAGTAAATAATATTAAAGCCGAATATAAGAAAAAGGAATTTGATATTGAATGGAAATATAAAAGTAAAATCAAAAGTTTAGAAAAGGAAAATAATCATTTGCACAAAATAATAGATAAATTTTATGAAACTATTGATAAATTTATAATTTGGATTTGCCATAAATTTGGTATTGGCAAATCAAAAGAATTAGTTAAAAATTTTGAGGAAGAAACTCATACTTTTATTGATCCAGTAAAGCAAATTAAACATGAACAAAGAGAAAAAGAATGGGATTTAGAAAAGTAATATATGATAAATTTTACTTTTTATGTAAATTGTGTTATAATGTTAATCAAGTTAATCCTAATTGGATTTATATACCCTTATAAAAACATTTCATAAAATTGAAAGGAGACAATTATTATGTTAGCTAGTTTAAAAGAAAAACATCAAATTTTAGTTACGCCACGGGAATATGACGATTTAGGCAAATATAAAATAAATGCCGATTTTGTTAAAATGTATGCCCAAGATGAATGCTATCGAGAACTAATGGTGTCTTATTATCCAATGCTACCTCTTTTAGAACATACTGTTCCATTTGAAGAAGCAGATTACATTTTGTATATGCATATGTATGCAAGATGTGATGATTATTCAGACTTTGTTGCTAAACAACTGGAAAACATTGCAAAAAGTAGAAAAACTGGAGCAGAAATCATTGTTTTAGGTAAAGCAGCAAACGCAGAAAAGCTTTTAAATGGCTCTATTTCTAATATTACCTTTTGGGGTGACCACTTTACGGAAAAACTTGGAAAGAAGTTTGATATGGACATTAAAGAACAGTATTTTGTTTATGATGACATTGAAAAACATCTTGCAATTTGGCCAGTAGATGGATGCTTAAATAAGTGTAAATTCTGTCGAAGGTCTTATATGGAAATTAAGTTTGAAAGTCTTAGTTTAGAGACAATTCGAACAAATCTTGACCGAATAAGACTAAATACACCCGAATTGATGAAAAAAGTTAGTATTAGGGCTGAAAATCTTACTGAATACGGTATTGACATCTATGGAAAACCTATGCTTCATGAGCTCATTTATTTAATTAATAGTTATGATGAAGTAGAAGAAATTGGATTTCCCATAGGTATGTGTATTGGTGAGATCACTCCACAAATTTTAGAAGCACTCTGTTACTCAAAGAAAATTACTGAATTATATATGAACCTAGAAACAGGTTCTGACAGACTTTTGAGATTTATAGGAAAAAAACACACATGTGAACAAGCAAGAGAAGTTTTTAAAAAAATCCATATAGCTAATCCTAATATAAAAATCTTAACTACCATTATGTTAGGACTACCAACAGAAAATATAGGTGACATTTTGGAGACTGCGAAACTAATTATTGACACAAGACCAAATCATATCCATTGCAATTACTTTATTTGCTCACCTAATTTACCTTTGGCAAAATATCCACAGATTAGTAACAGCTGTAGAGAATATCATTTAAAAAAGTTAATTGATTTTTTAAATGAATTACCCGTTCAGGAGCCTTATAAATTTACAATGGATAGCTACTGGATTGACAAAAGACCTCTTTCTAGAAAAAGAATCAGAGAAATAGAAAAACTAAATAACGATAATAAATTTTTTGAGGAACAAGGTCTGCTTCCTGAGCATTTTTCAATGGGTTTTAGGGTTAAATTGGAATAATTATTCCAATTGTATGGCACAAGATTAAAAATTAATCTTGTGCCATATTCATTAATTATAAGTTTAATATTTATTAAATAAATTCATATAAATTTAAAAAATTTATTTATTCCTCAAAATCCACTCATAAACCTCATCTTCAGTAATTTCTCTATGTTTTAGTTTAGTTATCTTCTCTTTAGCTTGTTTTTTCCAAGTTTCAAATTCTTTCTTTAATTTTTCGTCAGCTTTGTTTTTATTGACAATACCGAATTTTTGTTGATATGTTTTTCTATATTCTGTATAGGCTGATTTTTTTTGTAGTCTCTTGTTATAAGAAAGTATCGCTCCTTTTTCTCTACAAGTTTTTCCGTTTTCTTTTGGATAATCACAATAAATCTCATCTAATCTTGAATTTGGTATAAAATACATTCCACAGTTTTGACATTTTTTTATTGGATAGTTATCTGTTTTTGATAATTCTTCTAATATTGCATAACAAATACTTGATATATCATTACTTTTATGAGTATTAACCATAGATATAAGCATACCTTCTTCTTTTAGTTTCTTTAATAGGTCAATATCTGCTGAACTTCCTAGTTCTTCATATTTGTTAGAGTAATTATCTTGTATAACTTCATCATTTTTTATATAAGAATATAGTTTGCCTTTTCTCTTTATCAGATATACTGCATATCTTTGTGAATGAGTAAATGGCTTTAATTCTTCTATTTCATTTATATTATATATGTAATTAACTGCATCTGTTATTTGTTCTTGTATGTATATAAGTTGTTCTTTTAAGTTTTCATATATCCTTTTTGTTTCTTTTAGATATGTTTCATCATCTCCATATTTTCCCTTTAATTCAAATTTATAATCTTTATCTATGTATTTTAATATTTCAAATCCATAAGCATAAAAGAAATCCTTATATGCAGTTTCATAAGTAGATAAGTTAGCATTTAGAAATCTTAATAATAGTAGTCCAAATCGTTCTACATAAGGAAAGTATAAACTACCTGGTTGTTTTAATCCCATATCTGTTCCTTCATTTTCTTTCCATTTTATATATCTTGTTCCTCCACCTTTAGTACGACCGTTTTTATGATTATCTTTTTCGTTATTGTTAAAATCAAATGAAAAATCTGCTTTATAAAAGTACATTGGTGTAGAATAATATTCTTTCTTTTCTTCTTTGTTAAACCAAATATAAAAATCATCAAAATGTTTTACTTCTGGTAAATCAATACTCATTTCAATGTTTCCCTCCGTTTCTATCAAGTTTTATCAAAAACAATTTTAACTTTTTTAATAATTGTTATTGACATTCTAATTATATTATACTATAATTAGTTTAATAATACAATACTTTTTGAGATAATTATTGTTTTAAGTTGTAGACTAATAATTCACTACAACTAAAATTAAAGGAAATGGAGGTGATTACGATAGATAAAATAACTGAAATAACAAGACTTTTTTATGAAGAACATTTAAGACCGACAGATATAGCAAAACAAATTGGTGTAGGTAAATCATATATAACAAAAATTATTCAAAAAGATGAGAGATATATTGAAGAAAAAGAATACCGAGCCAATCAAAGCAAAGAAAGACACAAAGTTTGCAAAAGAAATTATATCAATAAAAAGCGACAATCTGATAAACAAGAGTATCAAGCAATGATAATACAAATAAATAAAGATAATGAATATTTATCTACTAAAAAGAAATTATCAGATGAAGCATTTTCAAATTGGAACAGAGGCATGTTTGATTATGATAAGAAAAGTAGTGATTTAGTATTAAAAAGTGGAATATATGTAGGTTTTGATGTACCAAAAAGAGTAAGTAATGTTGTAAGTCCAAGTTGCATAAGAGCAACAGTTTAATTGAAAAATATAATTAACTAATTTAGCCAACGGATATTAAGGCTATTTTTTTATGCTTAAAGCGAGAGTTTTATAAGTATTTTATCACTTATAGAACTCTTAATTTTTGAAAGGAGAAATCGAGAATGATTTTAAAAAGGAAATTCAAAAAGTATGTGCATTATTAGAACGAACAGGAGGAATTGTCATGGGTAAGAAAACAAAAAAGAAAAATGAAATAGTTATAATAAACAAATTTAAAGAAAATGAGATAGTAGATATAAAAGAACTTTTAGAAAATGCTTTTAAAATATACTATAATATGCAAATTACTAAAAACAAAGTAAGCTAGAAGTTTTAGAATAAAATAATTAGTAAGTATTTCGCCTATAATTAGGACGTTTTTTTATGTCAATAACTTTTGAAAATGTCCCAAAAATTTCTAAACATTAACGGAAAA